>JAWLGG010000227.1:0-5332 GCA_041685155.1 Chromatocurvus sp. | reverse complement strand
GCGCAGGCGCTCGCGGTGACGCGCGCCCTCGGCCTGGCCGATGATGCCGCGCAGGTGAACCCGAACGGTGGTGCCATTGCGCTCGGGCATCCGCTTGGTATGAGCGGGGCACGACTCGTGACGACGGCGGTTCATGAGCTGCAGCGGCGCCAGGGGCGATATGCGCTTTGCACCATGTGTATCGGGGTGGGGCAGGGGATTGCGCTGGTGATTGAGCGCGTCTGAGGGTTGGTGCATCGTCTGACTAATGCCATGCCGACTATGATGCTGGTGCTGTTCGGCTGATTCCGCACTTGTCTCATTGTGCAGAACGTCCGTCGTCTCGATTCACCGGCCACATTGAATCTGGCTGGTCTTTCTAAAGGGCTGGCACTATCTTGGATGGGCTTCTGCGGACATGCTTATCCTATCGCAGCTCAAAAAATGGCGAAATAATGGCGACAGACTTACCGATTGGCCTCTATGAGCGCTTGCTGGACGAGGAGCTCCAAGAGCTCTTGGATTTCAAGCCAGAGCTGAAAGCGATATTGAGGTCGATCGACGATGAGTCGCAGCCCCATACATATTCCCGGTTTCTGCTTGACGTGCTGGAGCAGGCACTGCGGCTCGAGAAGCCCGATCGGAGGCTCGCGCTGGTCAATCGGGTTGTTCAGCTGGTAGCGGAAACGGATGGGCTGCAATACCTGGTCAAGCGAAAGATCCTCGCAAAGAAAGAGCAGCTCCTGCTAGAAGTTCAGAGCGGCCACCGGAAGAGTGTGCGACCTATGACGCCACTTTCCACCAGTGTTTTGCTCACCGGACAGCGCGGCGATCCGCCCCTGGAGCACGAGCTACGGGCAGAGATGGCGACCGCTGATCGGGTCGAGATACTGGTTTCATTTGTAAAATGGTCTGGACTGAGATTGCTGCGCCCGGCCTTCGAGTCGTTAGCGGCCTCAGGTGTTCCGATCAGAATAATCTCCACCAGCTACATGGGGGCCAGTGATCCGGAGGCGCTTGAGTGGCTGGCCTCTCAGCCCAATATAGAGGTTCGCCTATCTTACGACACGAGTGGCACTCGGCTACACGCAAAAGCCTACCGGTTCATCAGGAAAACGGGTTATTCCACTGCCTATATTGGTTCCGCAAACATGTCTCATGCAGCGATGACCAGCGGACTGGAGTGGACAGTCAAGATCACCGAACAAGATATGAAGCATGTTCTGGATCGATTTTCGGCAGAGTTCTCGGCGTATTGGGACAGCCCGGAATTTGAACCGTTTCTCACTAAGGACTTCGCTCGGTTTAGAACCGCCATTGAGCGCGCCCGGACGAGAGATCTAAATACAGCAGTCTTCTTCGCTGATATCACTGCCAGACCCTTCCAGGAACGAGTACTGGATGCTCTCGCAGCCGCACGAGAAAACGGGCAGAAGCGGAATCTTGTCGTTGCGGCGACAGGGACAGGTAAGACGGTAATCTCTGCGCTTGATTACCGTCGCTTCGCTGATGGAGAGCGTGGTCTACCAAATATGCTGTTCGTTGCGCACCGGAAAGAGATTTTGCAGCAGGCACAGAGCTGCTTTCGAACAGTACTCCGTGATGCCAATTTCGGCGAACTGCTTGTAGATGGCCAGGTACCTGTTGAGTGGCAGCATGTATTTGCGTCAGTGCAAAGTCTAAGTACCAGAATGGCGTGGCAGTCCTTCGGAAGCAGGCATTTCAAATTCGTAGTGATAGATGAAGCTCATCACTTACCTGCGGGTAGCTATCGCCCCATCATCAATAACTTGCGCCCGGAATTACTGCTGGGTCTGACAGCGACGCCGGAGCGCATGGATGGAAGTTCGATCTTGTCTGACTTCGGTGGCCGGTATGCCGCGGAGATCAGGCTGCCTGAGGCGTTGGAGGAGCGGCTGCTATGCCCTTTTCACTATTTCGGTGTGACCGACACTGTCGATTTGAGCGAGGAACGATTCTGGTCCAACGGCAGGTACGATTCCAGCGAACTAGAAGCGGTCTACACGGGGGATGATTTTCGCGCCCGACAGCGTATTGATTTGATCCTGCAGGCTCTCAAGAACTACCAGCCCGACTTATCGGAGACAAAGGGTGTCGGTTTTTGTGCTGGTGTGAAACATGCGGAATACATGGCCGCATGCTTTCGGGCCGCCGGGATACCAGCTGAAGTGCTTCTCGGGAACACCCCGTCTGACATTCGGCAACAAAGACTGCGCGATTTCAGAGAGGGAGCCATCGTTTTCCTGTTTACGGTCGATGTATTGAGTGAGGGCGTCGATATCCCGGACATCAATCTGGTAATGTTCCTTCGGCCAACGGAGAGCCTGACAGTTTTCCTGCAACAGCTCGGGCGAGGCCTTCGTCATGTACCAGGGAAGGACTGTCTGACCGTGCTAGACTTTGTGGGTCAGACCCATAGGCGGTATCGCCTGGATAGAAAGTTTTCTGCGCTGCTTTCTGATGGCCGGATGCGGCTCGACAAAGAGGTAGAGCAGGATTTCCCTAGCTTGCCAGCAGGATGCAATATTCAGCTTGAGCGAGTGGCAAGGGAAGAAGTCCTCAAGAAAATCAAATCTGTTCTGGACGACTTGAATAACTTTATTCCAGAAACAATTCGTACCTGGGAGTACGAGTCAGAACAGCCATTGCAGTTTGGGTCGTTTATCGAAGAGACCGGCCTGGAAGCCACCTATGTCTTGAGGAAGAAGACCTGGTCTGAGTGGAAAGCAGAAGCTTTCCGCGAATCGCCTCCGGACGATGCAAATATTTCGGAAGGTAGAAAGGCGCTATCCAGACTTGCACTGCGAACAGATCCGGTTCTTCTGCAAGCAGTGTCAAACATACCTCACCGGGAGTCAGGAGCTGGATTTGATGATGCGAGGATCGGCTTGGCTCTGCACTATTTATTTTGGGGCAAGAAAGGCTCAGCAATCGGTGTTTCATCGGTTGCCGAATCAATTGCCAGATGGGAGTCCAATCCAACCCTCGCGAGTGATGCGGCCGAAATCGCAGATTGGTGCCTAGCAAGAGCAAGTACGGTCATGCCCGAAATTCAGCTACCTTCCGGACATCGACTCCGACTTCATGCGGAGTACGGTTCAGCGGAAATCAAGTCGCTTCTGGATCTGGCCACCATTGATGCCTCAGGTTCCACGGGTGTCGGTGCGTTCCACTCTCGAGAAAACAGGTTCTATGTGAACCTTGTTACATTTCAAAAGGATGAGCAGGACTTCTCTCCGACAACACGGTATGAGGACTACCCAATCAGTCGCACCAAGCTTCACTGGCAAAGCCAGTCGGGGACTTCCCAAGCGAGTGAGCGTGGCAAGGGCTATATTCACTATAAGGAGAGAGGCTATGTCGTATTGTTTTTCGCTCGGCTTAAGAAGCGTCAAGGTCAGGAGACGTCGCCGTTTGTGTTTTTAGGCCCTGTCAGTGATTTGCTGTCCTACGAGGGCGATAGGCCAATATCGATGGTCTGGGAGTTGGTGCATCCAATGCCCGCTCACTTGTTTGAACACGCCCGACCCGCATAGCATTGATCGTGCTACCCTAACCAATAAATGGCTGAAGTTTGCCTGGATGAACGGCTACTTCATGCTGTTTCCTGATTGCATATCGTTCGAACCAATCTATTGAAAGCCGATGAAACTATCGCTGCAAATCGCACTTGGGCTCATCATCGCCGCTGTCGTTATCGGTCTGTTCCGCTAAGCGGTGGTCACAGCTGTCTTCAAAAGTGCCGATAATGAAGTTGCGGAAATGACCGAGAGGATGCAGGCGCGCGCTGAGGAGCGACAGAGGGTTCAGCGAGTTGAAGCCGATAGGCGGCGCAAGGAGGAGCAGCACAGGCAGAGCCAGGTGGCCCTTCAGGAACAGCAACAACGAGAGCGAGAGCGTTACGTCAGAGAGCGACGGGCCGCCTTTGACGCTCAATATGTAACTCCTGATGCTTGTGCTAAGCCCTCAACTTCCGTGGCGCTGGTGGAATGTGCCAATCAAAAAATTCGCTCAAGAGAGCAATTCTTTGCCGAATACGACAGAGCACCTGCTGCGCTTTAGACGCCCCTGCCTTCAGCTCCCGACCGCTGCAAGCTCTGGTTGTTCGGTCTCAACAGTCGATTCATTCGTTGCGGGCTGATTGCTAGTATTTTGATGGCCTTTGCGTCCAAGCCTCATGCCGGCGCGTCCGGCTGAGAATCCGGATGCGCTCGCCGAAATGCCTCCAGCGGCGCACAACGCTCATCCAGCGCACGCAGATGCGGAAACGGATCGAGATCCACCGAGAAACGCCGCGCGTTGTAGACCTGCGGCACCACATAGGCCTCGGCCATCCCCGGCTTTTCCCCATTGAAAAAGCCCTCAGCCGGCAGGCGCGGCTCTAGCGCCGCAAAGCCCTCCGTCACCCAGTGCGCATACCACTCGCGCACGGTCGCTTCCTCCTGGCCGAGTTCGTTTTTCAGGTACTTCAGCACACGCAGGTTGTTCAGCGGGTGGATGTCACAGGCGATCAGCTGGCACAGCGCACGCACCTGGGCCCGGAGCAGGGTATCTTCGGGGTAGAGCGGCGTTTCGGGGTACTGTTCCTCCAGCCACTCGAGAATGGCGGTACTCTGGGTCAGGGTGCGGCTGCCCGCGACCAGGGTCGGCACGAGGCCCTGGGGATTGTGCCGGCGGTAGTCATCGCCGCGCTGCTCGCCGGCCACCAGGTCCACGGGAATGACCCCGTGATCGATGCCCTTAAGGTTCAGTGCGATGCGCACGCGGTAGGCGGCGGATGAGCGGTAGTAGCTGTAGAGCTGCATGCTGGTGGCCCGGTGCTTCCTGTGCTGAATCAGGCGGGCGGCGTGTACGCCTCTACCCGCTGGTCTATGTCGCCGAAGATGCTGTTGCCGTCGGCGTCGCGCATGTAGATCTCGATACGGTCGCCAAAGGACATGAACGGCGTCTTCGGCTCCCCCTGCTCGATGGTCTCGATGCAGCGCACCTCGGCCAGGCAGCAGGAGCCGTCCTTGCTGCCGACGTTGGACACGGTGCCCGAGCCGATTACCGTACCGGCGATCAGTGAGCGCGACTTCGCGCAGTGGGCGATCAGCGTGGGGAAGTCGAACACCATGTCGACGCCGGCATTCGGGCTGCCGATCTTCGTCCCGTTGAGCACGGCGTGCAGGGGCAGATGCAGCCTGTGCCCGTCCCAGGCGGGCCCGAGCTCATCGGGCGTGACCAGGGTCGGCGTAAACGATGTCCAGGGCTTGGACTGGTAGAAGCCGAATTGCTTGCCCAGCTTGGCGGGTATCAGGTTGCGCAGGGAGACATCGTTGACCAGGCCGAT
>JAWLGG010000226.1:0-5335 GCA_041685155.1 Chromatocurvus sp. | reverse complement strand
TCCATTGTCGCAATCATGGAGGTGCCGGCGGATCAGACGCACAAGTACGGCGTGATCGCCGGTGAGTCCCTGAAGGACGGCATCTACCGCGTCGATCGCATGGTGGAAAAGCCGAAGGCCGAGGACGCGCCGTCCAACCTGGCGATTATCGGGCGCTACATACTGACCCCGGATATCTTCGATATCATCCGCGAAACGCCCCCGGGTGCCAACGGCGAGATACAGCTCACCGATGCCCTGCAGACCCAGGCGATGCGCGGCTGCGTCATGGCCTACAAGTTCAAGGGGCGCCGCTTCGACTGCGGCAGTGTCCCGGGCTTTGTCGAGGCCACCGACTACGTCTACAACAACGTCTACCAGCAGCCCTGACGCCGTGGCCGCACCGGGGGACATGACCTGCTTCAAGGCCTACGACGTCCGCGGGCGGGTGCCGGACCAGCTCAACGAGGACGTTGCCTACCGCATCGGCCGCGCCTTCGCCGACGTGCTCGGCGCGCGCCGGGTGGTTGTCGGGCATGACGTGCGGCTCTCCAGCGAGATGATCAAGGGCGCACTGAGCGAGGGCCTGCGTGACCAGGGTGCCGATGTCTTTGACATCGGCCTGGCCGGCACCGAGGAAATCTATTTCGCGACGAGCCACAGCGGCATGGATGGCGGGATCGCCGTCACCGCCAGCCACAACCCGAAAGACTACAACGGCATGAAATTCGTCCGCGCCGGATCGCGCCCGGTTTCCGGCGATACGGGCCTTTTCGACATCCGGGACCGGGCGCAGGAGAACCGCTTCGCAAAGGCGTCAGGTCGCGGTGACCTGCAGGCACTGGATACGGACGGCGCCTATATCGGACACCTGCTCGGTTATGTCAGGCAGGAGGCCCTGGCGCCGCTGAGGATTGTCTGCGATGCCGGCAACGGCGGCGCGGGCCGCATTATCGATCTGCTGGAGCCCCACCTGCCCTTCGAGTTCATCCGGCTCAACCATGAACCCGACGGACACTTTCCGAACGGCGTGCCCAACCCGCTGCTCGAGGAGAACCGCAGCGCAACGGCGGCTGCGGTGCGCCATCACGGCGCGGACATGGGTATTGCCTGGGATGGCGATTTCGACCGCTGCTTTTTCTTCGATGCCAACGGTGACTTCATCGAGGGCTACTACCTCGTGGGTCTTCTCGCCGAGGCCTTCCTGCGCGACCACCCCGGCGAGGCCATCGTGCACGACCCACGCCTCACCTGGAATACCCGCGACATCGTCGCCGCAGGCCGCGGACGCGCTGTGCAAAGCAAGACCGGTCACGCCTTTATCAAGGAGCGCATGCGTCTGGAGAACGCGGTCTACGGCGGCGAGATGAGTGCACACCACTATTTCCGCGACTTCGCCTACTGTGACAGCGGCATGATTCCCTGGCTGCTTGTGGCGGGTCTGGTCAGCGAGCGTGGCGAGAGCCTGGGGAGCATGGTCGAGAAATGCATGGCGGCCTACCCCTGCAGCGGCGAGATCAACCGCACCGTCGCCGACCCGGCCGCGCTGCTGCGCAACATCGAGGCACGCTATGCGCCGCAGGCTGAGACCGTCGAGCATGTCGATGGCCTCAGCCTTGACTTTGCCGACTGGCGCTTCAACCTGCGCTGTTCCAATACGGAGCCGGTCGTGCGCCTCAATGTGGAGAGCCGCGGCGATCCCGCGCTGATGGCGGCGAAAACCGCGGAACTGCTGGCCCTGATCGACGCCGCCTGAGGCGCGTCAGGTGTTGGCATCGCGCCAGCGCCGGATCATGGCGTCGGTCGCGCTGTCCAGCCCGCCAGGTTGAGAGATCTTTTCCCCCAGCGGCGTGCCGCTCATCGCGTCGTGCACCTGCCTGCCGATTTCCTTGCCCAGCTCCACGCCCCACTGGTCGAAGGCGTTGATGTCCCAGAGCACGCTGCTGCAGAAGGTCCGATGCTCGTACAGGGCGAGCAGCGCACCCAGGGCCCGGGGCGTCAGTTGCGGGAAGGAGAGGATGCTGTGCGGCCGATTCCCGGGCATCGCCAGGTGCGGCGCGAGGGCGGTGGCCTCGGCGTCGCTGTGGCCCCGCTGGTCCAGGGATTGCCTGGCCTCCTCCTCGCTGCGCCCCACCATCAACGCCCGGCTCTGTGCCAGGCAGTTGGCGACCAGGCGAGCGTGGCGGCCATCCACGTCCGCCCCGGCCGGTGCCAGCGGCAGGATGAAATCCACCGGGCACAGTCGGGTGCCCTGATGCAGCAGCTGGTGGAAGGAGTGCTGGCCGATGGTGCCCGCCGCCCCCCATAGCACCGGCGCACTGGAGTAGTCGAGCGCCGCGCCGCCGCGGCTCACGCGCTTGCCGTTGCTTTCCATGGTCAACTGCTGCAGGAAGTCCGGCAGTCGGCGCAGGCGGTGGGCATAGGGCAGTACCGCGTGGTTTCCGGCGCCGAGAAAGTGACAGCACCAGATCTCCAGCAGGCTCATCAACAGCGGCAGGTTGCGCTCGGGCGGCGCGTCACGAAAGTGCCGGTCCATGCCCTCGGCGCCGCGCAGCAGGTCGGCGAAACTGTCCCAGCCTGTGGCAATCGCCGTGCTCAGGCCGATGGCCGACCACAGCGAATAGCGGCCGCCCACCCAGTCCCACAGGGGCAGGCAATTGTCCGCGGGTATGCCGAAGTCCGCAGCGGCCTGCAGGTTTGTCGTCACGGCGAGAAAGTGCGCGGCCATGTCGGCATCCGCGGCACCGGCGTCCCGAAGCCAGCGCCGCGCTGCCAGTGCATTGTGCAGGGTCTCTTCCGTGCCGAAAGACTTCGAGCAGACAATAAACAGTGTGGTCGCCGGGTTCAGCGGCGCCAGGATGCCATGCAGGTCCTCGGGGTCGATATTGGCGACGTAGTGCACGCGCGGTGCCGCTGATGGCACCGGCGTGAGCGCCTCGCTGGTCAGGCGTGGCCCCAGATCGGAGCCGCCGATGCCGATATTGACCACGTCGGCAATGGGATGGCCGCCAAAGCCTCTGTGCCGGCCACTGCGTAGCAGGGCAACGCACTCGCGCATGCGCTCCCGGGTGGCGAGAACCTCTGCACTGCGCGGGTCATCGCTGACACCGCTCGCGCGCAGCAGCATGTGCAGGGCGGGCCGGTCCTCCGTCGGGTTGACATGTTCGCCTGAGAACAACGCATTGATGCGGCTGCGGACGTCCGCGCGCTGCGCAAGGGCGAGCAGTCCTGCGAGGCTGTCGCGGTCCAGCAGGTGCCGGGAAAAGTCGAGATGAAGCCCAGCGGCCTCGGCGCTGAAACTGTGTACCCTGTCGGCATCCTCCTCGAGCATTGCGGCGATGGACGTCTGCTGGAGTTTTGCGGCCTGTTGCGCCAGGGCCCGGCTTTCCGGTGAGTCATGGAGAGTCATGGCGGTCACTGCTGGGGGCTTGGACTCGAGTATAGGTAGAGCCCCGCGCGCCGGCAAACTGCGCGCGTCAGGGAAGCCGGTAATTCAGTGGCTGCGGTCGACGGACAGCGCGGCGAGTGACTGCATCGCGCTTCTGGCCGGGCTGTCGGGAAGTTTCGCCAGGCTGGCCAGCGCCAGGTCCCGGTGCGAGACGGCGGCGCGACGGGTGTACTCGAGGCTGTCGCAGTCGGTGATGGCCTGCAGTATCGACTCGAGCTGATCCATGCGCTTGTCTGTAATGGCAGCCCTGACCAGCGACGCCTGCGCCGGAGTACCGCTGCTGATGACGTGGATCAGCGGCAGCGTTGGCTTGCCCTCTGTCAGGTCGTCGCCGACGTTCTTGCCCATGCTGGCCGGATCGCCCTCGTAGTCGAGAACATCATCGATCATCTGGAAGGCGATGCCCAGGTGCAGGCCGAAATCGTACAGATCCTGGTGGTGCGTATTGTCGTCGGCGTGAAGCTGGGCTGCGCCGCGACAGGCGGCAGCGAACAGCACGGCGGTCTTGCGGGTGATCACGTCGAGATACTGGGCCTCTGTCGTGCTGGCGTCACCCGCACGCGCCAGCTGCAGGACCTCGCCGGCAGCGATCATGTTGGTGGTATCCGCCATCTGCGACAGCAAGGCCATGTCGTCGAGGCTGACCATCAGCTGGAACGCCCGGGTATAGAGAAAATCGCCGACCAGAACCGAGGGCGCATTGCCAAAGGCGGCGTTCGCCGTCAGCCTGCCGCGGCGCAGCTCGGACAGGTCGACGACGTCATCGTGCAGCAGCGTGGCGGTGTGGATGAACTCGATGACCGCGGCAAAGCAGATGTGCCGCGGTGTGCAGCCACCGAGTGCCGCCGCGGACAGCAGGGCTAGCAGGGGCCGTAGTCGTTTGCCGCCGGCATCAACGATATAGTGGCCGATATTCTCGACCATGTCGACGTCGGATTCGAGCTGGGCAATAATCAGGGCGTTGACCTGATCGAACTCGCGATCGACGACGGCTCGGATTTTCTGCATAGGAAACTTAGGATGGAAATGCCCGCGAATGCTAGGGTGCGCCCCGTCGGCTGTCAAGCGACGCCCCAGGGGCCCGTATGGCGTCGAAGCGGCGCCGGGACAGGTTCGCCGCTGTGTAATTTCCTGTTGTCCCGGCCCTGTGTTTTGCAGTAGAATCTGCGCCCCCTTGAGTCCGTCCGCGGAATCGAGCCTGTTAGTGCCTGGCCCTGCCCATCGCCTGTGCGATGTCATCGAGACCTGCGGGAAGGCGAACTGAACGGAGAAAGACATGTACGCAGTAATAGAAAGCGGCGGCAAGCAGCACCGTGTAACAGAGGGCGAACTGCTGAAACTCGAGAAAATCGAGGCCGCAACGGGAGACACCGTCGAGTTTGATCGCGTTCTCATGGTGGGTGGCGATGGCGACGTGAAAATCGGGCGCCCCCTGCTCGAGGGCAGCAGGGTCACGGCAGAGGTCGTCACCCAGGGTCGCCACAAGAAAGTGAAGATCGTCAAGTTCAACCGGCGCAAGCACTATCGCAATGAGACCGGTCACCGCCAGTGGTACACCGAAGTCAAGATCACGGGCATCACGGCCTGAACAGCCGTCGACCAACAGAACCTCGGAGGTAATCGGCAATGGCACACAAGAAAGCAGGCGGCAGCACGCGCAACGGGCGCGATTCGGAAAGCAAACGCCTCGGCGTCAAGCGTTTCGGCGGGCAGGCGGTACGGGCGGGCAACATCCTGGTCCGCCAGCGCGGCACGCGCTTCCACCCCGGCGAGAACGTCCGCTGTGGCAAGGACCACACGCTGTTCGCGACGACCGACGGAAAAGTCGAGTTCGTCACTCGTGGCCCCAACGGGCGCAAGTTTGTGCAGTTAACCGGCGCGTAGCACGCCACCGGTAGCGAGTCCGGA
>JAWLGG010000225.1:0-5338 GCA_041685155.1 Chromatocurvus sp. | reverse complement strand
ATTACTCACGCAAGGAAGGTCAATGGGTGCCCAACGTCCACGGCGGTCGGGAGAACCTGGAGGCGATCGAGTTCCTGCGTCGCACCAACACGAAAGTTTACGCCGCCGAACCAGACGCAATGACCATCGCCGAAGAAAGCACCAGCTTCCCCGGTGTGTCGCAGCCGGTCGACCACGGCGGCCTCGGCTTCGGCTACAAATGGAACATGGGCTGGATGAACGACACGCTGCGCTACATGGCAGAGGACCCCGTGAACCGGAGGCATCACCACAACCTGATGACCTTCGGCCTGCACTATGCCTTTTCGGAGAACTTCATCCTGCCCATCAGCCACGACGAGGTCGTGCACGGCAAGGGCTCAATGCTGCAGCGCATGCCCGGAAACGAATGGGAGCGCTTCGCCAACCTGCGCGCCTACTATGGCTTCATGTGGGGACACCCGGGGAAGAAGCTGCTGTTCATGGGCTGTGAGTTCGGCCAGTCAGGGGAGTGGCGCCAGAGCGGCGAACTGGCCTGGGACGAGGCGGAGCGCCCGGCAAATGCGGGGCTGCGGCGCCTTGTGCGCGACCTGAACAGTGTCTATCGGTCGCAGCCTGCGCTGTACCGGCGCGACTGCGAGCACAGTGGATTCCAGTGGATCGCGCTACATGAGGCGGACACGTCGATCTTTGCCTGGGTACGCTACGGCGACGAGGGAGATGCGCCGGTCGTTGTGGTGTGCAATTTCACACCCATCGAGCGACGCGACTGGCTGTGTGGCCTGCCCGGCTCCGGGCGCTGGCGGGAAATCGTGAATAGCGACGCAGAAATCTACGGCGGCAGTGGGCGTGGCAACCTCGGTGCAGTTCACGCGACCGATGCACCCTGCCAGGGTCAGCCGGCCAGCGCTGCAATCACGCTGCCGCCGCTGTCCACACTGATGTTCATCAGTGACGGCGAGGGCGAGAGCGCAGCCCCCGCGTCCACGGAGGGTACCCGGGAGGACGGCGCATGAGCCTGCGCGAACGGGCCGGCGTGGATACAGAGGCCAGCGACGCCCTGATTGAATGGTGCCGTAACTGCTACCTGACCCTGCACACGGCTTTTGATGCGGAGCGCGCCATCGCCAGGCGCCTGGGTGGCCAGGTCAGTGATGACGGCGCCACCTTTGGCTTCTGGACACCCGAACTGCTGGACCACCGCGTCCCCGAGGGGGATGTCTTTCTCGAAATCCTGTCGCCGCTGGCGCCGATAGACCTCACCCGCTCCCACCAGGAGATCGATTTCGAGCGGGTGTTCCTCCCCGTGCGCCGCTACGAGGCCCACACCTTTGCCGTGGCCACTGGCCTGCAGGCGGGCAGTCGCGACCACATCGGCGATTTCTATGCGCTCGTGTGGCGCGATGCCGAGGACAACTGGCACCGTATTCTTGACCCCCTCGCCAGCTCCCTGCCCTTCGGCGCCTTCGCGCCGGCGGAACTCTACGACCTCGATACCATGCAGGCGGCCCGTGCCGACAGGAGCTATTACGAGGCGCGAACGAGCGGCGAAGTGCACAAGTTCGGCCCCCCTACCAACATCCTGCAGATACACGTGCCCACGGGTACCGCGGGTGGCACCCTGGCCAGCCTGGCGCGGCAGTTCGAGCGCCTTGGCGAGCGGCTGCGCAAGAAGCTGCCGGCGGAGGATGGCGATGCGGTCTACCTCGGCTACGATGCCGTGCAGCTGCTGCCCGTCGAGCCAACCACGGTCTATGAGACGGGCCCGGACTTCTGGCAGGAGCAGGATCACAGCGACGAGCGCGTCAGCGTCACGCTGATGCGCCCGGACACCACCAACTGGGGCTACGATGTGGTCATCTCCGGCATGGCCACGATAAACCCGGTGCTGCTCGAGAGCGGCCGCCCCGATGAGCTGGTGGATCTCGCCGCCGTGCTGCACAACTTCCCGAAAAAGCCCAAGATGCTGATTCTCGACCTGGTCTACGGCCACGCCGACAACCAGGGCCTCAAGGCGCTGAACCACCACTACTTTGCCGGGCCGAACATGTATGGCCAGAACCTCGAGTATCGCAACCCCGCGGTGCGGGCGATTCTTCTCGAAATGCAGCGACGCAAGGTGAACTTCGGCGCCGACGGCGTGCGCGTCGATGGCGCCCAGGATTTCAAGTGGTGGGATTCCAGCGCGCAGCAGCTGCGCCACGATGACGACTACCTGCAGCTGATGGCGGATATCGAGCAGGACGTTGCCGGGCTGCGCTACCGGCCCTGGTTTGTCTTCGAGGACGGCCGGCCCTGGCCACAGGAAGACTGGGAACTCAGCTCTTCCTACCGCTCCGTGATCGAGCATCAGCGGGACGACGACGTCTTCCAGTGGGGCCCGCTGACCTTCGCACACAACACGCCCTTCCTCTACAGTTTCTGGCTGTCGAAATACTGGCGTATCAGGGAGATCGTGTCCCACGGCGACCGCTGGATCTCTGGCACGGCGAATCACGACACTCTGCGCCGCGGCACACAGGTCAGCCCGAAGCTCAACGTGAATACGCGTCTTGGCAGCACGCGCATGGAGATTCTCGACAAGGCCTACGACAATCCCGCCGTTGGCCTGCTGACCTACGCGGTGCTGCCGGGCGTACCGATGGACTTTCTCAACGCATCGGCGCGCGCCAGCTGGGGTTTCATCCGAAACCAGGATGACCAGTACGGCGTCAAGGTCGTCGCCGAAGAGGCCATCTCCCTGAAGTGGCAGGTGGACGACTACGCCTATTCGATTCCCGCCAACTTCCGCCGCCTGAAGGAGCTTGGCTTCGCCACGCGCGAGGAACTGGTGCGCTTCTTCGAGTTCCTCCCGGCGCTGGTGGAAGTCACCGACTACGCCCTCGACGAGATTGCCGCTCTGCTCAATGCGGTGGAACCTTCCCTTGCGGGACCGTCTCCGGTTACGCCCGCAGCCCTCAAGATGGTGGCGCGCGCCTGGATGGATGACATGCACGAGTACTGCAACGTGGTGCATTCGCTGTCGACGCTGGATTTTCCGCAGGCCGATTTCATGTTTGCGCTGCGGCGTTTCCGTCGCGCCAACCCCTGGCTGCGGGGCAATCTCACGGCTGATGATTACTTCGACTACCTGCAGCCGATCGACGGCCGGGCGGTGTTCGCCGCGCTGCGCCACTCGCCGGACGGCAGGCAGTATTTTGCAGTGACCCACATGGAAGGTGAAGCGACGGCCTCGCTTGATCCCCTGTCGCTGCCGATCCCGCAGGTCGCCGGAGATGGCTGGGAGCTGTTGCTGCGCACCCCCTCCATTGGCAGTGACTATACGGGGGGCGAGATCGTGCTTCGGGACAGCATGGGGCTGCTGTATACGCGCGGTGGCTAGTGGGAGAAAAAGGCCCTCTGCCCACCCCTGGGAGAGGGCCCTTTCGTTGACGTCTAGAACATGAAACGCACGCCCGCCTCCACGCTCTCCCCCGCCTGCGGCGCGAAATTACGCAGGAACGAGGTGCTGAGACGGATTTCCTCATCGGTGATATTCTTCAGCTTGATGAAGGCGAGCAGTTCCGTACCGCGGGAGAAACGCGCCGTGTAGTCAAGACCGGCATCCCAGCGAGTGTAGCCGTCGGTCCCGGTCTCGAAAGCACCGGGGTCGTCCTGGTCGTCGGCGTTCAGCACCCGGATATAGGCACCGAGTGCATCACTGCGCCAGGACAGCTCACTGCCTACCCGCATAGGCGGCAGGCGGGGCACGTCGCCGGCGGAGTCGAATTCGCCGGTGATCATGTCGCCGAAGATACCCAGGGCAAGTTCGCCGCCGGCAAGGCTTGCCAGTTCGAAGCTGGACTCGAACTCCACGCCATAGAAGTCGGCATCGTCCTGCGCGTAGGCGTACACCGGCGTTTCATCCACCTCACCACCCGTATTCAGCAGGAAGATGTAGTCGTTGAAGGTGTTGTAGAACACCGTGAACTCTGCAAAGGAGCCCTCGTTCTGCCACTTGAGTGACAGATCGGCATTCAGCGAGACTTCCTCATCCAGATCGGGGTCGCCGATTTCGATGATGCCGGTGGCGGCGTGGGTGACCAGCTGCTCGTCGCTGTTGTTCAGGTTCGAGAAGAGCTCCTCGGTTGCGGGCGCTCTCGCCGCGCGCGACAGCGACATACCCAGGTTCCAGTTCGAGTTGATCGTGTAGAGCGCGGTTCCGGACAGGCTGAAACTGGTGAAGTCCTCCTCAAAGCCCGTGGCGGGATCGCGTTCCACATAGTCGGCACGTCCGCCGACCTCGAACAGCCAGTCCGCGGCGTGGAAATCCTGCACGTAGAACAGACCCCACTCCGAGGAGTCCGTTGCCGGTACGTAGGCCTCGTCACCCACGGCCTCGAACTCATCGGCGCGCCACTGCAGGCCGAGTACGCCGTGATTGGCCCCCTCGCGCACCAGCTCCAGGCGACCCTCCCAGGTCTGGCGCTCGAATTCGGTGCCGACCTCCGCGCCTTCCAGCTCTACGTGCTCGTAATCCGTGTAGGTGAGGAAGCCACGCGCCACATCGATCAGGCCCGGCACCAGATCATGCATGTGCAACTGCGTATCATAGCGCCGCTGCTTGAGATCAATACGGATGATCTCTTCCTCCTCCTCACCATGCTCATGCTCTTCGCCCTCGTGCTCCTCGTGCTCCTCGCCTTCATGCTCCTCGTCATGCTCTTCTTCGTGGTGGTGCTCGTGTGCACCCGGTGGAATGCCGTAATTGGTCTCGAAGCTGTTGTAGGCGAAGCCGATGAAGTTGCGTTCCCCGAAGTGGTAGCTACCGCCGATAGTGTAGACGTCTGCGTCACCGTCGGTATTGGCTATGAAGCCATCGGAGTTCTCGAGCTCCTCTTCGTCGTGATCATGGTCTTCTTCGTGACCATCGTGGTCGTCGTGGTCTTCACCGTGTCCGCCACCGAGCAACTCTTCCTGTCGCTCAACCGCTGCCTCGTCTATCGCAAGGCCGGGGACATCGAGGTTTCCAAAGTCCCGGAAGGTCCCGCTGACATGGAAGGCAAAGTCACCACTGCCGCCTTCCAGCTTGAAGACACCTGTATCCATTTCAGAGGCATCGTCATAGCGGTACTCGACCGCGCCTTCAATTCCCTCGATGCGCTTGCCGGGTATGCGGTTGTCCAGCGTATTGATGACACCCCCGATGGCGCCGCCGCCGTAGAGCAGCGTTGCGGGACCGCGCAGCACCTCGACGGATTCGGCGAGCATCGTCTCGATACCCACCGCGTGATCGGGGCTGAGGCTCGACACGTCCGCAGCCGCAATACCGTTACTCAGATTGCTTGTTCTCGGCCCGGACTGCCCCCGGATGACCGGT
>JAWLGG010000224.1:0-5346 GCA_041685155.1 Chromatocurvus sp. | reverse complement strand
GAAGGGCCG
This sequence comes from Chromatocurvus sp., assembly GCA_041685155.1. Taxonomy (GTDB): domain Bacteria; phylum Pseudomonadota; class Gammaproteobacteria; order Pseudomonadales; family Halieaceae; genus Chromatocurvus. The sequence goes on along the minus strand of JAWLGG010000224.1, from coordinate 5,337 downwards.
CAGCACACGCACCGTGAGCCGCGTTGCACTCGCTTGAATTGGCGACGGCCAGTCCTGCACTCGCGCGCCTCGCTCACAGCGCTTGTGCTGTGGCTGAGCATTACCGAACTTACCGCGTGGCCCACTACTGATCAACAGCCTGATCATAGCTCTGAGGCGCCTCCCGGCTCGCGGTGCCTGTCACCCGCCAGCGCCCGTGGAGGCCTGCTGCAGGATAAACAGGCTGCCACCAACAAATCCGACCGCGAATGCTATGGCACCTACGAGCAGTACCAGACGGCGGTTCTGCCGGTACAGCTGCCGGAGCTGCGCCCAGTATCCGTCGTGCCTGTCCACGGTATCAGACCGTCACGGCATTGCCCCGGAAGATTCGCGCGAGGTAGCGACTCTCGCTCGGACTCGGTGCCGGGACAGCGCACTGCAGCACCGCGTAGACCAGGCGTTCCATTTCCTCGGCGAGTTCCTGCTCGGTGGCAGGTTCCTCGGCGCGGGCACGGCGGGTGAGCTGCACCTGGTTCACCGCAGGCACCGTGGGCAGGCGCTCCGACTCCACGCCCAGGGTGACCGTAAAGGCGTGCAGCGCATTCTTCACGAACAGCGCCAGGGCAAACTCCTCTCGAGAGGAAACAAAGGAGGTGTCGGGCGTCAGCAGTACGATCTGGCAGCGCGGCACCAGGGCAGCGCGACGTGCGACGCGGAAATGATGCGTGAGCTGGTCGCCAACGAGGCGCTCGAAATCAGTGTGCGACAACACCCGCGTCCAGGACTCTCCCTTCTCCGCGGCCAGTGCGTTGAACGGCAGGCGTGCGAAGGGCGCACTGACCACGACATCGAACCCGCCCTGGTTCTGCAGGATCTCATCCAGCGCCGCCTCGAGATCATCGCCGATAACACGCACATCCACGGGGATGCCCGCTCCGGGCTCCAGTGAATGCTGGATATCCTCCTGCGCCTCACGGGAGCGCGTGAGCACCACCAGCGACTGGATGCCCTGCTTGATGAAACCGGCGCCGATAGCCGCGAGTTCCTCGCGCATGGCGTCGCCGATCAGCACCACGCGCTTGCCGGCCAGCCTGGCGAGACTCTCCTTGTCGGGGTTGAGGAGCAGCTCTCCCTCGGTCACCGATCGATCGAACTTGAGGCCACCCGAGGGGTGGAAGGTTTCACCACTGGCGATGTCATCGGCGAGATGGAAGATGGTCGACAGGCCGATCTGCTCGTCCGTGGGCATCTTGTGCAGGTGCAGGCGGTTGAGGATGCCGGTCTCGATGTCCTTGGCCGCCTTCTGCACCGAGACATCGCCGAGGAAGGGCGCTGGGGCATCGACGAAGCGTTCGAGAAAGCTCTCGGCGACCGCAGGCGCAAACAGCCCACCGGTCACCAGCCGGCTCATCAGCTTCTCCGCCAGATCGCGGTTCATCATGTACGCTGTCGCGCTGCCGTCCTCCCGACTCTCCTCCACCTGCACAAAGAGCTTCGCCAGGGATTTGCTGCTGCTGCCGTGACGCTTGATCCCGGCGACCCTGTTGCCGGCCAGCTCCTGCAGGACGTCCGGCGTCATGCCCTCGTCTATTGCCGCGAGCATCGCTGCGTGCACCCGGTTCAGGCGCTTGTTTTCCAGTATGAGGCGACCCCGGCGCTCGAACAGGCCAGGTGCTCCACCAAGACCGCGCAGGCGTGCGCCATCGACAGGCCCCGGAGCCAGGGCGTTGATCTGTATCTCCGGGCCCAGGTGCCGCGAAAGGATTTCTGCCAGCACCCGCTGCCCCGCTTTCGACACAGCGTAGTCGGCGCGGTTGGGGTAGGCCACGGCGACATATTTCTCCCCACCAAAATAGCTGGACACGTTCATCACCGTGCCGGAACCCCGCGCTTTCATGAGCGGCGCATACTTGCGGATGAGGGAGTAGTTGGAGATGAGGTTGGCCTGCATCGTACGGTTCCAGGCATCAAGCGTCATGTCGACGACCATTTCTTCGGCCCCGGAGATGCCGGCGTTGTTGATCAGGAAATCGACGTGGCCGAAGAGCTCGATGGAGTGCTCGAACAGCCGCTCGAGGGAGGCCTCGTCGCCAACGTCGATGTCCGCGAGAATATGCACGCGCTCCCCCGGGTTCGGGTAGCCGATACCGCGCAGTTCATCGACGATCTCATCCCGCGCCTCCTGCAGCTTGCTCTCGCTGCGCGCCGAGAGCAGGACACGCGCACCGGCGATCGCAAGAAAGCGGCCCAGCTGCAGGCCGATACCGAGACTACCACCCGTAATGACCGCGGTCTTGCCCTTGTGCAGGCCCGGCAGAACGCGCTGAATGGCCTTGGGCATGCTCGTTTTGCCCGTCGCGCGCCGGATATCCTTCGGCACCCAGAGGTTGATGGGATCCATACGGCGCACCCGGTTGGTCAGGGTCGCCGACCAGTCGGCAGCGAAGGCCAGGTTGTCCGCCTCGTTGTTGTCGTAGCGCACGAGCTGGTTCGGCAGCACCGCCCAGCCGCGTTCGCCCGCCTTGCGCAGTTGCCGATCCTCGTGCCGCCAGCTGCGGATCAGTGCCTCGATCGCCGCGCGCTTGATGTCGTTGAGCAGGTTGCCGTGGCCGTCGCTCGGGTTGGTGACGTAGGTGATGGCGGGCGCCTCTGTCACTGTACCCCAGCGGTCGAGATTGTTCATCAGCGCGCGGGCAAAGGCCACGGGGGAGACAATCTCGTCGCGCACGAAGTCGGCGACATCCTCGTCCCCCGCCGTGCTCAGTGAGTAGCCATGCTGACCATTTCCGGAGCGCGGCAGCACGACCACCGCATCGAGGCGGCCGAAGTGATCGCGGATGTAATCGAAGCAGCGCTCGGCGGATTCGCTGCGCAGGGGCTCCAGATGTACCAGGTGGACCTGGTCCAGCTTCAGGGAGGCCGACAGGGAGCGCGCGTAGCCGAGCGCCTCGAGGGTACGGAAGGCGAGTACGACCCGGGCACCGCTGACCAGGTGCCGCTCGGTGAACTCCAGCGCTTCTTCGTACTCATTGCCACCGAGGACAAGGACCACCTGGCCGGTGAGGTCCTCGAGGCGCTTGTCCGGCCAGGACACGAGCTTCGACCGGCTCTGCGCCGGTACTTGCATGCCGTTGGTCACCTCGAAGGCGTGTCCGGAAAGTGACGCCGACTCGCCGGAGGACAGCCAGGTGACCGTGGAGGCGACATCCGCCGGGGTCGGGTAGCGGTACTCCAACCCGCCGTCGGCATCCGGCCGACGGGTGATCATGAGGTCGCGGAACTCCCTCGACGTGCTCCCCGGATCCGCGCCCTGGAGGCTGTCCATTGCAGCGAAGACGTTGTCGATGCGCTCGGACTCGATGGGCCCCGGGAAGACGGTATTCACACGGATCCCCCGCTCCTCTCCAAGCTCGAGGGCCAGGCCATGGGACAGCGCGTTGAGACCGCTTTTCGGGACTGTGTAGGGAATGCGGCCGAAATAGTGGGTGCGGGAGAAGATGGTCGAGATATTGATGATGGAACCGCACTCCGCCATGTGCGGCACGGCGGCGCGGGCCATGTTCCAGGGCGCGCCAAGCAGGTTCATTGCCGAGTCGAGCATGGTCTGCTCGTCCCCGCGAGCGCGCATCTCGGCTTCGCTGAACGGTATTTCCCGAAGCTTGCGCCGCGGCCCGGCGGCGCCGGCGTTGTTGATCAGCACGTCGAGACGACCGAAGCGCTCTATCGCGGTGGCGACGATCGCACGGCAGACCTCGGGGTCGGCGTTGTCGCCAACGGCGGGAGCCATGGCGCCGCGATCAAAGCCCTCGGCCACCAGCTCGTCCATGAAGGCCTCGAGCTTGTCGCCACTGCGGCCCGACATGACCACCCGGGCGCCCTCGCGCAGCAGGCTGCGGCTGATCCAGCTGCCGATGTTGCCGGCGGCGCCCGTCAGGACAACGACCTTGCCATCAAGGCGAGCGCCGCTGGTGCTTTCGGGGGTAGCTCTACTGTCGCTCATCGGAGTGCTCCTGCTGATCCAGTGTCGATGTGTTGCATGGCTTCACCACGCTTTTCCGCCTCGCTGATGGCCCAGGCCCGATACAGCTCGTTGCGGGTTTTCAGGCCCGCCCGGGGCAGCCCGTGCACGGCGACGTAGTTGGCGCCGGCATGCCGGTTCTCCCACATGGCCTGATGCGCCTCGGGTATGTCCTGCAGGGGCACCGGTACCGGCGGCATCACGTCGCCCATCCCGGCGGCGATGCGTTCCTGCATTTCCGCGAACTCACGCGCGGTGTTGAGGTGCGTGCCACGTATCTCGGCGCTCGGCATGAGAATCCGCCGCTGGCGCATCCAGACCTGCGGTGCGTAAAACGACAGGCGCTGGCCCGACAGGTCCTCGGCGTAGAGCACCTTGCCGACGTTCGGCTTGACCAGCGCCGTCGCCAGGCCGAGGCCGTCCCTGCCCGGACGTTCGAAGATCACGTCCGGCAGGCCCCGCTTGTCGAGCGTATTGCGCAGCAGCGGCGCCACGGCCGAGCCGATGGGCTTGAGCGTGCGATCGGAGAATCGCCGCACCGCCTCCCTGAACTCAGCGGATTCGCTGAAGGCGTCCGGGAGCAGGGGGAAGGGCCCGGGGGGATCAAAGTCCTCGCCGAGGCGACGTGCGATCGAATCGAGACTGACCACACCTGTCAGCCGTGTACCGAAGCCCAGGGAGGTCACGAACTCCCGCTGCGAGGCGGTGTCGGCGAGGACCGCCACCTGTGCGCCTAGGCTGCAGCCGACCTCGATGGCCTCGATCGCCACCGGATCGACAATGCCGTCCTCTGCCCCGGGACCGTAGACAATCAGCAGGGTGTTCCCGGCGCGAAGGCCGGCGCGCTCGAACATGGCCGCGGGCGCACTCGTTCCGGGCTTGCCCATGAAAGAAAAACGGTAGCCGGAGGAGGCGCCATAGAAGGTCAGTACACCGCCCTCCCCCAGTGCCTGGAAGGAGCGTGGGAAGGCATTCTCTCCGGCGTGGGAGACGACGTAGTCGATCCCGCCACCTGCCTGCTCGCGCACGAAATCGACGAAGGGCTCACCGCCGCGCTCCCAGTCGGCCCAGGCAGCGGGATTGTCAGGCACCGGGGTAAAACAGCCTGCCCAGCGCTCATCCCGCCGGTTCACGGGCTCCCCGCCGTACTCACGGACGCGCTCCCCGCGCTCATCCGAGGACACCATGCCCACCACGGACAGGCCGGTCTGGCGTGCCATGCGCAGGCAGTCCAGCCCGGTACCGGTGGCGGCGCCCTCGACGAACAGTCGCCGCCCTGGCTGGATGGCCAGGGTGGTGAACAGCGCGCGGTGAATCGTGCCCTGGGTCAGCCCGTA
>JAWLGG010000006.1:0-21855 GCA_041685155.1 Chromatocurvus sp. | reverse complement strand
GACCAGGTCCCATCTGGACCTGGTCCCGGACCTGACCCCGACAGTTCCCGCCGGAACGGCGGGAGCGAATCCAGGATGTCCCGACCATAGCGCCGGGTAAGGATGCGACGGTCACACAGCGTGACCCGGCCGCTGTCATTCTCGGTGCGCAACAGACGGCCACTGGCCTGCACCAGGCGCAGTGCGGCGTCGGGTACGCTGATCTCCATGAAGGCATTGCCACCGCGGCTGTCTATCCACTCGGCCAGGGCCGCTTCCAGCGGGCTGTCGGGTACGGCAAAGGGAATCTTGGCAATCACCACATGCCGACAGTAGTCTCCCGGCAGGTCCACGCCCTCGGCAAAACTCGCAAGACCGAAGATCACGCTGCCACTTCCTGCATCCACCGCCTCGCGATGACGGCGCAGAATCTCCTGCTTGCTGTAGTCGTCCTGCACGAGCAGGCGCTCACCCAGGCCACCCTCGATGCCCGCAACCACTGCCTGCAACTGCCGCCGCGACCCGAACAGCACCAGCGCTGCCTCATCCTCGGCCAGGAGCTGTGGCAACAGCGTCACCAGTTCCGCCGTGTGTGCCTCGGCATTGCCCGCATCCGACTGCATCGCCGGCACCGCAAAGGTCGCGCTGGCGTAATCGAAGGGGCTGGCCACCACCTTGAATACCGCATCCGCGGGCACACCGGAGCGCTGTATGAAGCGGTCGAAGCGATTCAGCGCGGTGATGGTCGCGGAGGTCACCACCACACCCGCCGCCCGGGACCAGAGATGCCCGGTCAGGATGTCGTTGGCAAGAATCGGGCTGCAACACAGCTCATAGCCCTCCTGACCGCCCACCGGCACCCGGTTCATCCAGCGCGCCCGCGGTGGCTCCTCGTCCTCACCGGACACCGCGTAGTCCTGCCACAGGGTGAGAGCGGATTCACAGCGCCCGCGCATGCCAGCAACCGCCAGGTGCCAGTCCTCCAGCTCACTGCGATCGAAACCGCTGTCGCCCTCCTCCACCGCATCCTCGAGGCGCGCCTCGATTCGCGCCAGCGTAGCGGACAGCCTGTCAAAGCCTCCGGCCAGGCCTGCAGCCAGCGACTGCAGCGCGGACGGCACATGGCCATTGGGAAAACGCCAGCGATCACTGTCGCGGCGGGGGCCCGTGGCTTCTCCGGGCGCCACCTCGACGAGCGACTCCTCCACGACCTGCAGCGACCGCGCCAGCTCCGCCATGTCGTCCGGGATTGTTGCGACGGCGCGTTCAAGCCCGGTCATCTGCGCCAGCGACGTCATCGCCTGGGCGACGCTTTTACCGCTGTCCTGCAGCCATTGCCGGGTACTGTGCAGACGGCAGAAAGAGGAGAAGTGATTAAGCGCCTTGTCCGGCAGATGGTGTCCTTCGTCAAAGATGTAGATGACGTCTTCCGGTGGCGGCAATATGGCTCCGCCGCCCAGCGCCAGGTCCGACAGCACCAGGTCGTGGTTGCTGACAATGATATCGGCACTCTCGAGCTCGTCCCGGGCACGAAAGAAGCTGCACTGTCCGACGTTGGGACAGCGCCTGCCGGTACACTGGCTGTGGTCGGTGGTCACGCTTAACCAGATGGCGTCGTCCGCCTGCCCGGACCAGCTGTCACGGTCTCCGTCCCAGTCGCCGCGGGCGAGGGCCTCCACCATCTCCTCGTAGACCGGCTGCGCGTTGTGCAGGACGGCGGCGGGCATTTCATCGGGATACAGCGGTATGCTGGCCTGACTGGCATCGCCCTGCCCGAGAAGGCGGTCGAGTTTGCTCAGGCAGACGTAGCGCCGGCGCCCCTTGGCCAGGGCGACGCTGAACTCGAGGCCGCTGCTCGCGCGTATGTCCGGCAGGTCCTTGTTGATGAACTGCTCCTGCAGGGCGACCGTCGCGGTAGCGACCACCAGCCGCTTGCGCCTGGAACGCGCCAGGGGGATCGCCGCCAGCGCATAGGCAATGGTCTTGCCCGTGCCGGTGCCCGCCTCGACCACGCAGATTGCCGGACCCTCGCTTGCGGTCTCCCCGGGCTCGGGAATGCGGCCGAGGGTCCGCGCGATCTCGGCAATCATCTGCCGCTGCCCCCAGCGCGGCACCAGCTGGCGAGCCGCAATCACCGCGTTGTAGGCCTCGCGGATCTCGTCCTTGAGTTCGTCAGTGAGCAAGGTCTGGACTGCCGACGTCGCGCAACCGGATCTTGCTGCGCACGGCATTGGCGTATATGGCCAGCGCATCGGCCCGCTGTGCCTCGGGGATGGCATCGATACGCGCGGCGAACGCCGCCTCGGACACGGAACCGGCCTCCTGCTGCAGGCCACGCCCGGCGTCGGCATCGCCGCCCTGCATGCGGTAGGCCTGCAGGTTGCTCGGATGCAGGCAGTAGTTTCCGATGACCTGTCGGTCCACCTCGCGCGCCACGTCGTCCGGTGAAGCAAAACCCTCGCCGAGCGGCGTACCGAAGCTGACATGGACTCGCCCCTTGTTTCCGGAGATACCGATACCGATAGAGGCGACATCCTCCTGAGCGCCCTTGGCATAGTCCCCGCGCTCGCGGCGCTGCCACAGCTCGTTTGCCTTGAGCGCGTCGCAGGGATCGAGTTCGTAGGAAATGGAGACGGGCACGATGTTCAGCGCGACGATATAGCCGGAGAAATCCTCCGTCGCCTTGTCCCGCGCCAGGGTCAGCATCTTGATAATGGCCGGCTCCGTACGGTCGAGACCGTTCTTCGCGCGGCCCTCGCGCTGTGCGATCCAGATGGGCGCGCCCTCATTGTGCAGCGAGTGGCGGATATAGGCGGACAGCTGTCGGGAGCGCGCCAGCAACTCGCGGGGACCGCTGGCGGAGCGACGTACAATGAAGCTCTTGTTCAGTCGCATGAGATCCGAGACCCAGGGCGTTGTCAGCAGGTTGTCGCCGATGGCGATACGCACCGTCTCGAACCCCGCCGAATCGAGGGCGTAATTGGTGAACGCCGGGTCCATGGCAATATCGCGGTGGTTGCTGATGAACAGGTACGGAGTCCCCGGATCAAGCGCCTCCAGACCGGACACGCTAAAGCCCGTGGTGGTCGACTCGATCATCCGGTCCATGTAGCCACGAATGACGGATTGCAGCTCGGCAATGCTGTTTACACCGCGCACTTGCCGTGAAAGATACCAGCGCACTGCGGGACGAAGGATGAATGGCATGGCGCGCGCAAGCGCACCAAAGCGGAGTGCGGACACCGCGGCCAGCATGTCGCGATCGGACAGCAGGCGCGCCAATACCCCGGCCACCTCATCATCGGCGTAAGGTCGTATATCCGCGTAGGGATCGCTCACCCGCGTCTCCTTGAAAAAAGCGCCCCACCTTACCCAAATTCGCCGTTTCCGTCATCCGCCATTACTGATCGATGGGCGAAAACACTGGCCTTGGTGGACGAATCTGGTAGAGTTGCGTCGGTTTTTTGTCCAGACAGTCAATTGTGGAGGAAGCATGGAGCCCGGGAGTGCCGCACTGCTGACATTCGGCCTGGCGACGTTATTGGTCAGCTGGATTCTGTTACTGATCGCTGCCTGGCAGGAGGATTACGCGTGGGGCCTGTTTGCACTGCTGCTGCCCCCGCTGGCCTACCTCTACGGTCTTTTCCGTCTTGAAAAGGCAGGGCAGAGCCTGCTGGTCGCCGCGGCCGGACTGCTCATGATATGGGCCGCGTGATCACTCAGTCCCCGAGATACAGCGACGCCAGCAACCGCCGTTCTGCATCGCCCACGCCCAGGGCCCTGTCAAGATACGCGTCCACGCTGCCATAGCCTTCATCGATCGCGGCAAAGGCAGCGTTCAGGTAGGCCTCATCCACCCCGAGCATCGGCAGCAGTGCCTCGTCGTCGAGGTGGTCAACCCGGTATTTCGCCCGCACCCGGGGCAGTTCCCGCCAGGGATCGAAGTACTGCCGCGTGAGCAGGTAGTCGCGCAGGATCAGCTCTTCAGAGACGCCCAGCGCCGCAAGAATCAGTGCAGCACCGAAGCCCGTGCGATCCTTGCCCGCTGCGCAGTGCAGGATCAGGCTCCGGGGACGCTCCTCGAGAATCGCCCGGAACATCCGGGCGAAACGCTCGCTCTGGGAGTGCACGAATTCGCGATTGATGTCGACCATGAACGCGAACATGGCTTCGCGCCCGTCCAGCGCCCCAGCATCACTGTACAGAGCGCTGGTCTGGCTGCCCGGCGTGATGGGCAGGCTGAGCACCCGCGGCGGCCGGCCTGACGACGGCAGGCGGCTCGGGTCCCGTACCTGTTCATCCTCGCGGCGGAAATCGCACACCAGATCGATATCGAGACGCTCCAGATAGTCAACATCCGCTGCCGACAGCCCGGACAGATTGCCGGACCGGTAGAAGTGGCCCCAGCCGACAGCGCCACCGGATCGCGTCGAATAACCGCCGAAGTCGCGAAAGTTGCCGGCACCCTCGAAACCCATGCCCCGGGTAGACACGGAAATGCCGTTGCCGCGGTCGTCACTGACCCTGAACCGGTGACGGGTCAGCGGGCAGAGTCCCGCGATGCTGGCCCGCGCACGCGTTGGCGCCAGTGCGTGCCGGCTGACCGCAGCAGACGGCGCTGCCGTAAGAATCTCGACGTCAACCAGGGCATCCGAGGCCGCCACGTCCCATTCGAGATAATGGGTGCCGTCGGCACTTCGCCAGGCGTGAACGGTGTCTGTCAGCAGCGACATGGGAAATCTCCAAACTATCTTCATTTCGACGCAGACTGCGGCGACGGCAGAACGGCGCGCCGCTTCAGTTGACAATGATACCGGCTATGTGAATAATCCGCGCTCCTGTTTTTTGATATAAACTGAGGTTTACCGTGGCAAACTCCCCCCAGGCCAGAAAACGCGCCCGCCAGAACGACAAGCGCCGCCTGCACAACGCCAGCCTGCGCTCCCTTGTGCGCACCCAGATCAAGCGCGTTGTCGCTGCCATCAAGCTCGGTAATGCCGAGCAGGCACGTGCCGCCTACGACAAGGCCGTGCCGGTCATCGACCGCATGGCAGACAAGGGCATTATTCACAAGAACAAGGCCGCCAGGCACAAGAGCCGCCTGAACGCCCAGGTGAGGAAGCTCGCTGCATAAGCTGGCCCAGCCCGCCTCGACCCGTCCGGAACGACGGGCAGGCTGGCGTGAAGTCCCCGGAAAGCCGATTATCCCCATGGGTAGTCGGCTTTTTTGTTGCGCCGCAGCCCCAGACCAGCCAGTGACGGCAGCAGGATAGCGGCCCCCATGACAAACGAGCGCACGCCAGCGACCGCACCGCCGACACCCGAGCCGGCGGCCACACTCATCCTTCTGCGCCGCGCCAGTTCCGGCACCGAGGTTCTGATGCAGGTCCGTCACAGTGACATGGTCTTCGCGGGCGGTGCGCTGGTGTTCCCGGGCGGCAAACTGGAGGCACAGGACAGCGACCCGTGCCGACACGACCTCATGGATGAGAGCGGGTATGGCGACAGCCTGGGGCCGGCGCGGGTTGCCGCAATCCGTGAGACATTCGAGGAATGCGGGCTGTTGCTGGCGTGTGAGGCCGGCACCCATGTTCTGGCACAGGGGGCCCGCGTCAGCCGGCTGGACAGGGACCGGCAGCGGCTGAATCGAAGTGAGCTTGACTTCGGTGACTTGCTGCGCAGAGAGTCACTGCAACTCGCCTGCGACGCCCTGGTCCACTACGCCCACTGGGTGACGCCCTCATTCATGCCGCGCCGCTTTGACACCCACTTTTTCCTTGCCCTGGCTCCGACATCGCAGGAAGACGCGCACGACGGCCGGGAAACCGTGGAATCGGTGTGGATTCGCCCGCGGGAAGCACTGGATGCCGCCGAAGACGGGCGTTACCGCATGCTGTTTCCCACACGCGCCATCCTCCACCGCCTGAGCGGCGAGCAGACTCCGGAGAGTCATCTGCGTATCGCCGCGGCGACGCCCGTCGTGACGGTTGCACCGCGCCTGGTTGAACGTGAAGCGGGCACCTTCGTGCAGATTCCCGACAACATCGGCTATAGCCACTGCGAAGAGAGAATCACCCGGGGCTGACCGCACCTATGGGCATGGCCGGGCCGCAGGCGCACAGCACAGGAGCAGCCGCTGCAGACACCATCGTCCGGATGACAACGGCCACGCGGCAAGTCCGGAAATGATCAGCCCTGGGCGGCAGCCTTCCGCTCCTCGTCCGCCGCATGCGCATCGGCAAACGCCGCCAGCATGCTCTGCTCGTGGGACTGCGCCTCGGCGGTATCCAGTGGGCGCTCCAGAGCCGTCCAGTCTATATCGCCATCGGTTGCCAGGTTCTCGAATTCGAGAATGCCCAGCTCCTCGAACTTCGGCCGTATGCGATCAGTGAGCAGACCGATGCGGTTCAGGTTGGGAATAACCCGCTGGAACAACAGGTTGCGGAAGGTCGACATGACAAAACCCTCGAGAACCTGTTGGCGCGCTTCCTCCACATTCCAGCCGAAGTGCTGGAACACGTCGGTTGCCACCAGCCGCTCGCGGCTGACCACACAGGCCTCGTAGGCAAACTGGGCGCGCTCCTCGCGCTCCTCGTCCGTCAGCGTCTTGACGAACTCCTCCAGGTAATTCACGCCGAAGGTCACATGGCGCGCCTCATCCCGGGTGACCAGATACACCACGTCCTTGAGCACGGGGTCCGGTGTGGTCTCCCGCGTGGTGTTGAACGCCGACAGCGCCAGACCCTCGATCACGATCTGCATGCCGATGAACTTCATGTCCCAGCGCGGATCGGTGAGAATCTTGTCGATGATGCTCTTCAGGTGTGTATTGATCGGGTACATCACGCCAATGCGCTTCTGCAGATACTTGTTGAAGACCTCGACATGGCGCGCCTCGTCGAAGGTCTGCGAGGCGGCATACAGCTTGGCATTCAGGGTCGGTGCGCAGGAACACAGCTGGGAAGCCACCAGCAGCGCCCCCTGCTCGCCATGCAGGAACTGGGACAGGCTCCAGGCGTTCATGTGCAGCCAGAACTCGTCCCGTGTCTTCTGGTCCATGGCGAGATAGGGCGGGTACTCGTGCAGGTTCATGAGCTCGGGGGACTGGTACTCCTCGGGCCACGGGCGATCCCAGTCAATATCCATCTCCGGGTCCCAGTTCAGCTGCTTGCCAAGGTCGTACAGCTTCTTGATGCGGTCGTCCTGGACGGTGTAGTCCCAGTTGTAGGAACCGGTCAGCGGGGTCTGGAAGATCTCGGCGATGTAGTCCACCTGGTCACTGCTCAGCAGGTCCTCGAGATCGGGGTTCTCTTTCGGGTAGTCAGCCCCGGCAAAGTGCTGGATCTTGCGCGGTGCCTGCTCTTCCCACTGTATTTTCATGACCGGCTCTCCTGTGGATACAAGGTTTGAGCATGGACTATGCGCCCGACGCCAACCGGCAACAAGGTGAAGTGTTGTCAAAATACGGTCATTTGTGGCCAAATGGGGGATGCCTCGCGCCAGTACGCCCGCACAGTACGCCCTCATCCTGATCGACCTGGTCCGGCGCCAGGGACACCCCCTGCCCACCATCCTCGCGGGTACCAGCCTTGCGGACAGCGGCGTGCACAGCGTCGGCGCACGTGTCTCCCAGGCCGACTTCGCGCAGCTGGTGACCAATGCCCAGGCGCTGACGGGAGATCCGGCTCTGGGGCTGCATCTCGGTGAACGCCTCAACCTGAGCGCACACGCGATTCTCGGCCAGGCCTTCATGACCTGCCACGACCTGCACGAGGTGCTGGACCTGTTCATGAAGTACTACCACCTGCTGTCGCCGGAACTCGAACTGTCGCTGGAGCTGACCGACAGAGAGTATCGGCTGACCACGATCGCCGCACCGGACCCTGCGCTGGAGGTCTTCGGTTCGGAGCTCATGGCGGCGGCCCTGCTCAACACGCTGCGCGGGCTTCTCAGTCGCAGCGACTTCAGCGTGCGTGTCGACTTTCCCTACCCCGAACCCGTCCATGGCGAGGCCTACAGGGCGCTGTTCGGGGGTGACTGCGTGCACTTTGACTGCAGCCACCAGCGCATCTGCTTCGAGCGGCGGCTTGGCGACACCCCGCTACCCTCGTCCAACCCGGCCCTGCGCGAGTTGTACGAGGAGGAATGCGCACGGCTGCTCGCCGACCTCGAGGGCACCGACTCGATCGCCGAGCAGATACTCAGCCTGCTGCGCAAGCTGGAAGGCCAGTACCCGCAGATGCCGCAGGTGGCGCGGATGCTCAACACCAGTCCGCGCACCCTGCGCCGGCGACTGGACGCCGAAGGCGTCTCCTTCCAGCCACTGCTGGATAGCGTGCGCGCCGAGCACGCGACACGCTACCTGAAGAACACGCGACTGCCGCTGGCGTCCATCGCCTACCTCATCGGCTTCAGCGATCCGTCCAATTTTCGCCGCGCCTATCGCAAGTGGACCGGCGTCACGCCCGCAGAGGTTCGTCGGAGTGGCTGACGCGCTGCAGGTGTTTGCCGGTCGCGACGCGGCGCGACGGCTGGCCCGGGATGGCTGGTCCGCCGACCAGTTCAGCCTGTTGCTGGGCGCTTCCGGGGGCCCGAAGTGGTTTGTGCTCGCTGGCCTCGATCGCTATCTGTTCGGCAACTTCCTGCAGCAGTCGCAGCGACCCCTGGCCACCCTGGGCTCCTCGATAGGCGCCTGGCGACACGCCTGCCTCGCCCAGTCCGATCCGGTCGCCGCAATCGACCGCTTCGCCGACGCCTACATCCGCCAGGCCTATAGCGCCCAACCGGACAGCGACGAAATCACCGCCGCGAGTCTCGGCATCCTTCGGCATCTTCTCGGTGAGTTCGGTGTCGCGCAAGGAATCGCGCATGCGCGCATCCACCAGCATGTAGTAACGGCCCGCGGCCGCGGGCCCTGCGGCGGCAGACACCCGCTGCTGCTGCCACTGGGCCTCGCCGGCGCGGCCGCAGGCAACGCGCTGGATCGACGCCTCCTGCAGCGGGCCTTTCAGCGCGTGCTGTTTTCCAGCACAGACGAGCCGTTGCCCGGACTCGCGCTGGAGGACTTTGCCACATGCAGAGTCCCGCTCACGGCGGGCAATGCCGAAGACGTGCTGCTGGCTACCGCCTCGATACCTCTGCTACTCAACGGCGTACGCAACATCGATGAGGCACCGGCCGGACAGTACTGGGATGGGGGCGTCATCGACTACCATTTCGACCTGCAGCACTACACAGGCGACGGCCTGATACTGTTCCCGCACTTCTCGTCGTCTATTGTCCCGGGCTGGTTCGACAAGGCGCTGCGCCGGCGCCATACCCGACCCGGGACCTTTGACAAACTGGTGCTGCTGAGTCCCGCCCCCGCCTTCGTCGCCGATCTCCCCGCTGCAAAGATTCCCGACCGCACCGATTTCAGGCGCTTTGCGCCGGAGCAGCGCGTTGCCAACTGGGAGGCCTGCCTGCGGCGCGGCGAGGCCATGGCAGAGGCGTTCATGACGCTTGTGGAGGGGGACGATCCGCTGCGCGGCGTGCTGACCCCGGGGGACGGATGATCAGCTGATATGCTCGTCGAGATAGCGCTGTATCTCCGCGCGCAGCTTGCCCTGGAACGCGGACGCGAGCAGGCCGAGCTTGATGTCGATCTGTATATGCCGATCATCGATCGACAGGCGCCCCTCGAGCCCGGAACCCTTGATCGCCACCACATCCTCACCCTGCCACCTTGCCTGCATGCCGTGCTGAGCCTCGAGCCGTTCCGCCAGCGCGCGCGCCGTCTCGCGCAGCTCGGCGCGCTGCATGCTGTGACTTTTGCTCAGGCTGAATTCAGCCATACTGCTCTCCTCCGGGCGCTAGGCACTCTAAAGGTAACACGATAGATCAGACGCGATTGCGACGCATGGCGATCCAGTTGCCCGACAATACCAGACACAGGCCCACCAGCGCCCACACCGTCCACTGGTACCCCTCAAGTACGGTGGAAATCACCAAGGCGACGATCGGGAACAGCAGCGTGGTGTAGGAAGCGCGGTCAGGGCCGATCCGGCCAATCAGTGTCACATAGGCCCAGAACGCCAGCACCGAGCCGAACAGCGAAAGGTAGACCAGCGAGCCGAGATAGTCCGGCGTCCAGGCAAGGGCAATACGCTCGCCGCGCAGCAGGGCTACGGCATACAGGGTTATGCTGCCGTAGAACATCCCCCAGACATTGCAGGTCAGGACCGGAAGTTGCCGACGGTGGTTGCGCACGGCGATGATATTGCCCAGCGACGCACACAGGGTGCCCAGCGCACAGAGAAGCAGCGCGCGCAGCGCGGCCGGCGAGAAATCGAGGGCGCGCAGTTCCGGCAGGAAGACACAGGCCATGCCGAGCAGGCCCAGTGCAGCGCCGATGACCACGGCAGCGCTGACGGGTACCCGCATGAACAGCGCTCCGTTGACAATGTTAAGGATGACCATGGTGGAAAAGACCACTGCGATAAGCCCGCTGGTCAGCTCACCCGCCGCCGCGTAGATAAACAGGTAATTGACGGAGAACATGCTCAGGCCCTGGGCAAACACGAACAGGTGGTTGCCCGGTCCGAGCCGGGTGAGGCCTCGCGCGGGCAGCATGACAGCGAGCATGATCAGGGCGGAAAGACCGCTGCGGTGAGCAATGGAGACCAGCGGCGAGATGTCACCCAGCTGATACTTGATGACAATCCACGTCGAGCCCCAGACAAGCACCGTGTAGATGTAGAGAAACGTTGTATTCATTGCGACCCCGGCCCGTGGCCGCAATGTAGCACAGGGCCCGGACCTGCGGCGCCGTACAAATGCAGTACAATGCCTGCATGGACGAGACACAGCACAGTCGGCGGGAGCCCGACCTGGCGCCGGACAGTTCGCGCCGCTTCCTGTTTGAAGAGGCGGATATCCGGGGAGAGACGGTATCCGTCGATACGGCACTGCGCAGCATACTCGACAATCATCAGTACGCTCCAGGCGTCTCACGCCTGATCGGCGAGTTCGTGGCCGCGGCAGTTCTGATCAGCAGCACCCTGAAGTTCGATGGTCGCCTCACACTGCAGGCGCGCAGCAGCGGACAGATTCCGCTGCTCATGGCCGAGTGCAACAGCGAATTCGACATCCGCGCCATCGCCCGCGGCGCCCAGGAGGCAACCGCTCTCACGTTCCATGAACTGATCGGCGAGGGTCAGCTGGCGATCACGGTAGAGCCCACCGACGGACAGCGCTATCAGGGCATCGTGCCACTCGAGGGCGAGTCCCTCGCCGAGTGCCTCGATGCCTACTTCGAGCAGTCCGAGCAACTGCACACCCGCCTGTGGCTGGCCTGTGACGGCAGTTCGGCCGCCGGGCTGCTCCTGCAGCAGCTGCCCAGCAAGGTTGCCCCTGACCCGGCGCTGCGCGAGGAACAGTGGCAGCACGCCTGCGCCCTTGCCGCGACCGTCGACGACCCCGAGCTGCTGAGCCTGCCCAGCGCCGACCTGCTATATCGACTATACCACCAGGACCGGGTGCGCCTGTTTGATCCCCGCGCATTGCGGTTTCGCTGCAGCTGCTCGCGCGAGCGTAGCCGCCGGGCGCTGGAGACCCTCGGCGAGGCGGAGATCGACTCCATCCTCAGGGAACAGGGCAGCGTCACCATGGACTGTGAGTTCTGCAACCAACGCTACGTGTTCGCCCCCGATGAGCTGTTTGCAGAGAACGCAAGGACCCTGCACTGAAACGCGTTATCCGGACTGTGATGCCCGCCACAGCGGGCTGTCCCACCCGTTAGCGAGGCGCCACGGAATCTGACATAATCCCGCGACCGAGCGTTATCCAGCCAACCCTGCCGCAGCCCTCATCAGGCTGTGAACGCAGGCAATACAGGATCTACTGATGACCGGAGACAACGAGACTGCCCAGGAATTCACTGACCTGGAGCCCGCACAATTCATTGAGCACGCCATCCGCCGCGGTGAAGGTATGCTGGCAGATACCGGCGCACTGCTGGTCACCACCGGCAAGCGAACCGGGCGCTCTCCCGCCGACCGCTACATCGTCCGCGAAGCCAGCAGCGAAGACGCCATCGACTGGGGCGCCATCAATCGCCCCTTTGACGCCGACAGGTTCGACGCCCTGTGGGATCGCGTGGAAAGCCATATCGGCAAGCGAGACCGCTACATCTCCCATCTGCATGTCGGCGCGCACAGCGATCACTACCTGCCGGTCAAGGTGACGACCGAGTGGGCGTGGCACGGCCTGTTCGGCTACAACATGTTCATCCGGCCGAGGCAGTACAACGCGGGGCACAAGCCCGAGTGGTCCGTGCTCAACGCACCCGGATTTGTCTGTCACCCGGAGCGCGACGGCACCAACTCGGACGCCACGGTGATCATCAACTTCGGGCAGCGCAAGATTCTCATCGCCGGCATGCAGTATGGCGGCGAGATGAAAAAGTCGATGTTCTCGGTACAGAACTTCCTCCTGCCGGAGAAAGACGTCATGGCCATGCACTGCTCGGCCAATGTCGGCGATGCCGGCGACACCACCCTGTTCTTCGGGCTGTCCGGCACCGGCAAGACCACCCTGTCCGCCGACCCGGACCGCTACCTGATAGGCGATGACGAGCACGGCTGGACCCGCGGTGCAGTATTCAATATCGAGGGCGGCTGCTACGCCAAGACCATTGACCTGAGCCAGGAGAATGAACCCGTCATCTGGGATGCGATCAGCTTCGGCGCCATTATCGAGAACGTGGCGGTCGACGAGAAAGGCCACGCCGATTACAGCGACACGCGCCTGACCGAGAACGGCCGCTGTTGCTACCCGCTGGAGCACATCCAAAAGCGCGTGCCGGAAAACGCCGGCGGCGAACCGAAGTGCGTCATATTCCTCACCTGCGATGTATCCGGGGTGCTGCCGCCGGTGGCCATTCTTTCCAAGGAGTCGGCCGCATTCCACTTCCTGAGTGGCTACACGGCACGGGTCGGCTCGACTGAGGTCGGCGCTGCCGCGGGCATACATCCCACTTTCTCGACCTGCTTTGGTGCCCCCTTCATGCCACGCCCGGCGAGTGACTACGCCGAACTGCTGATGAAGCGCATCGACGACTTCGGCAGCCAGGTCTACCTGATCAATACCGGCTGGACCGGCGGCTCCGGCGCGCCGGGTGGTACCGGCTCGCGCTTCCCCATTCCGGTCACCCGCGCCATCGTCGCGGCGGCCCAGAGCGGAGCGCTGCTGGATGCAGAGACTGCCCACCTCGACATTCTCAATCTGGATTTTCCGACGCACATTCCAGGTGTCGATGACCGCTTCGTCGACCCACGGGCCAGCTGGGGCGATCCGCAGGCCTACGATGAACAGGCGCGCAAGCTGGCGACGCTGTTCCAGGACAATATCCGCAGGTTCGACGTCGCCGAGGCCATCGTCAAGGCCGGCCCGAAGCCCGACTGATACCCCCGCGCGGCGTCCCCCCCCTGGCCGGGGCGTGACGCCTGCACAGCGGATCTGGGCATTGCCGGACCTGTCTTCTGGCCCACTGAAGTGAAAAAGTTACAGAAAAAGGGCCGAAAGACCCTGCTTCTAGTATGTTTGCTCTAATTTTTCGCCCTATTCTTCACCTGTCAGCAGCATAGTCGCTGCGAAACAGACGACAGGAGAGAGATCATGGCTGAAGAGAGCAACGCAACAACCACAGGCGCCGCGAAAGCAACGGCGAAGCGCAGGGCAAACGCACGCAAGGTGGCCGCTACCGGCACCACGGCAGGCAAGACGACAGCCCGCAGGAAAGCGGCAGCCGGAACCACTGCGCGCAAGACGACCGCGCGCAAGACCGCGACCAGGCGCAAGAGCGCACCGCGCAAGGCGACCGCTCGCAATGCGTCACCGGATATCGCCGCTCGGGCCCGCGAAGCCTCGCGCAGTGCCTTCCTCGCCAGCCTCGGCTTCTATGGCAAGGCGTTCGACCAGGTTCAGGACCAGTTCAACACTGTCCAGAGCCAGCTGGAAAGCCGCCGCAAGAAGGCAGACAAGCTCTATGCAGAGCTGGTCAAGCGCGGCGAGAAGGTCGAGAAGCAGGCGCGCAGCGCGATCGACGACATCGATCTTTCACGCCTCGAGTTCACCAGCATTGCCGATCGCAAGCAGCTCGAAGCCCGGCTGGGCAAGGTGCGCAAGCGGTTTTCGGAACTGCGCGACTCCGTGAGCTTCAGCTCCGCCGCGTAGTCAGCAGCTGTATGGTTTGAGTGTCCACAGCCTGGACATGCAGGGGCCCTTCGAGGCCCCTTTTTTTTGTGTTGGCGTCTGCTGTATTGTTTCCTGTGCCCATCGTGGGTTGTACAACCTGACACGGAGGCACCGACATGACCGATGAAAAGAACAAGATGACGGACAAGGCAAGTGAGATCGCCAAGAACATCTGGCTGGCCGGGGTTGGCGCCTACGGTCGGGCCGTGGATGAAGCCCATGGCCGACTGGAAAAGGCCGGCGTGGAGTCGCCAAAGCTGTTCCGCGACCTGGTCAAGGCGGGCGCCGCGCTCGAGGACGAGGCGCGCGAAGCGATGCAGGCCGGCCAGCAGGCGCGGCACTCCGTCGAGGAACGGATTACGCGAGTGCGCGATAATTTCAACCTGCAGCGTCCCGTCAAGGGCGAGGATCTTCTGGCATTGCACGAGAAAATCGACCGCCTGAGCAACAAGGTCGACGCACTGAGCGCTGCGCTGGCGGCCAGCGGCGCCGTAAAGACACCTCGCCGGAAAACCGCTGCCGCCAGAAAAAAACCGGCGACTGCGAGGACATCGGGCAAGGCGCGCTCCGCCAGACCGAGCGGCACTGCAGGCGCCAAATCTGCAGGCGGCACCCGGCGTCGTTCCTGATCCGACGCCGGCGGTCCAATCGTGAAAACCCGTGACCGCATTCTGGTGACCAGCCTCGAGCTGTTCAACACGGAGGGCGAAGCAAGCACCACAACCCTGGATATTGCCAACGTCATGGATATCAGCCCGGGCAACCTGTACTACCACTTCAAGGGCAAGGACCAGATTATCGCCGAGCTGTTCGAGCAGTACGAGACAGCGCTCGGCGGCACCCTGACTGCGCCGCTGGAGCAGCCACTAAGCGAGTCGCGGGGCCAGGTCGAGGACAACTGGTACTACCTGTACGTGGTGCTGGAGGAGATGTACCAGTACCGCTTTCTCTACTACAACCTCGACGACATACTGCGCCGCTATGACGACCTGCGCCGGGGCTTCCAGCGCCTGCTGCAGTTGAAGCGGGCGGCGCTGTATGCCATCTGCCAGACGTTGCTTGAGCAGTCTGTCATCAGCGCCCGGGAACAGCAGCTGGTCGGGCTGGTCGACAACATGACGCTGACGCTGACCTTCTGGTTCAATTACGAAAAACTGCTACATCAGGAGCGGGCACACCAGATCACGATCCACCAGGGCGTACTGCAGCTGCTGACCATGATCGCGCCCTACCTCGGCGGCGACCAGCTCACGTTCTACCGCGACTGCGAATCCATCTACCAGCGCATGCTGGATGAAGAGCGGGACGGCGCCCACTGACCGGCTGCTGTGCGCGGGTCCCTCAAGGCTTGAACAGCAACGCGGTGTCCGCACCCGGAAACGCCAGCCGGGCACCGTACCGGGCCGCCCACCAGGCGAAGGTCGCTTCGCTGAAGAACGCCACGTGTGTGGGATCATTCCTGTAGTGCCAGCGCAGGAAGGCCTCCTGCCCGATCACGCGCTTGGTCATGACGCCGAGCACGCCCCCCGGCCGCAGCAGGCGCCATAGGCGCGCGAGTTCCTCGCCGGGACGGTGCAGGTGCTCCAACACTTCGGTCGCCGTAATGAAGTCGTACCGTCCGCGCAGGGCGCTCGCATCCGGGCGGTAGAAAACGTCATACAGGGCAACGCGGCAGCCCCGCTCTTCAAGCATCGCCGCCAGCGCCGGTCCCGGCCCACAGCCAAAATCGAGCCCCGAGGCCTGCGGCGGCAGGCACTGCAGCAGCGGCAGCGCCAGCCGCGACAGAAAGCGCCGGTAGCCGGGATCATCCGGCGTGTTTTCATGCCGGTCGTACTCCGCTTTCTCGCGGGCGGGGGGCAGGTGGAATGCCGGCGGCACCCAGACCAGCAGACAGCGCGTGCAGCGTCGGTACTGTCGGCGTGCATCCTGCGCGAACAGGGGCGCAGCGTCGGCCTGGGGCTGGTCACACAGCGGACAATGTGTAAGATTCACGTTCTGTTATGATTCCTCACCGCAGATCGGCGCGCCAGGCTGACGGTCTGCATACACCAACCCCAGCAGAGCACCAAGGAGTCACCATGACCATCAATGTCGGCGACAGCATTCCCGCCAGCACTCTCAAGACCATGGGCGACAATGGCCCACAGGATATCACCACCGACGAGCTGTTCAGCGGCAAGAAGGTCGTGCTGTTCGCGGTGCCCGGCGCATTCACGCCCGGCTGCAGCATGACCCACCTGC
Source organism: Chromatocurvus sp. (assembly GCA_041685155.1). GTDB lineage: Bacteria > Pseudomonadota > Gammaproteobacteria > Pseudomonadales > Halieaceae > Chromatocurvus. Next base: position 5,400 of record JAWLGG010000006.1, on the reverse strand, counting down.
CCGGGTACGTGGTGAATGCGGACAAGATCAAGGCCAGGGGCGTCGATACCATCGCCTGCATGGCGGTGAACGATGCCTTTGTGATGGACGCCTGGGGCAAGGCACAGAATGCCGACGAGATTCTGATGCTGGCCGACGGCAACGGCGATTTCACACGCGCCCTGGATCTCGAACTCGACGGCAGCGGTTTCGGGCTGGGCATGCGTTCGCAGCGCTTCGCCATGATTGTCGAGGATGGCGTGGTCAGGCACCTTGCCGTGGAAGAGGGCCCCGGCGTCGAGATCAGCGCGGCGGAGTCGATCCTCGCCCAGCTGTAGACCGCGGCAGCACGTCGGCGCGCCCCGCCAGGAGGAGCGCGCCGGCGGCAATCGAGAACAGGCAGTAAGCGAGAAAATAGTAGAATCCCGGGCCGAGCTCTGCGTGCATCCGCAGTAGCTCTCCCGCGTGGCCTGACGCCCTGCCGGCCATGAACGCCACGAGCAGCGCAATCACGAACACATCCGCCATGGACCATTTCGACAGTGCGGCATTGATACGCAGCAGTGGCCCCGAGACAGCGGGCGGCGACAGCGTGGCCCCGGCGATAATGAGCATCTTGGTCACGGGCACGACCACGCTGAATACAACAATCAGCGTCGCCACCAGGACATTGCCCTGACGCGCGAGCTCACCGGCAAACCCGGCAATGGATCGGGTCTGCCGATAGACCTCGATACTGCCCTCGAGGCGGTCCAGCCCCAGGAACTGGCTGATCATGTTCAGCATCTGGCGCGTCTGCGAGTCCGCCCCGCCACCTGCGAGCGCATCCATGCCGAATTCGGCGAGATCGCTGCGCGGGATGTCGCCGCTCAGGGTCAGCACGGGCTGTGTGACGCCCGGGTACAGCAGGGCGAAGGCAGCGACAATACACAGCAGGCAGGCGAGCTTACGCGGGTTGGTCATGGCGGTTTCCATTGGCAGTTCTGCGGATTTTCACGCCAGCGTGAGGTAGCAGCAGACGCTGATGACAACAACACCGAGCAGATTGAGCTGCAGGCCTTCCCGTGCCATGCGCGCCGTACTGACCAGGCCGCTGCCGTAGACCACGGAGTTCGGCGCCGTCGCCACGGGCAGCATGAAGGCGCAGCTCGCGCTCATCGCGGCCGGCACCATCAGAATCTCAGGCGCAATGCCGGCCGCGAACGCCGCCGCCGCCAGCACCGGCATGAGCAGCGAGGTACTCGCCGTGTTGGAGGTTGCCTCGGTCATGAACGTCACGCACAGGCAGACAAAGGCGATAAGCACCAGCAGAGGAAGCTGGGTGAACCCCGCCAGCCACAGGCCCATGAGGTCGCTGAGGCCGGAGCTGACAAAGCCCCTGGCAAGACAGATGCCACCTGCGAACAGCAGCAGCACGCCCCAGGGAATAGTGCTGGCGCGCTCCCAGTCCAGCAGCCGCTTGCCGCCGCCGTCGGGCAGCAGGCACATAAGCACGACCGCCAGCAGCGCGACCGAGGCATCGTTGGCCTGGGGCAGCCCGAACCAGGTACTCCAGCCGCCGAAAGGCTCGGATCGCGTGACCCAGGCCAGCGCGGTCATGCCGAACACCAGCATGACGCGCCGCTCGGCGACGCTCCAGCGACCGACCACCGGCAGCGTCAGGCGCAGGGACGCGGACATGCCCCGGGTCAACAGCACGGCCATCAACGGCACCATGATCAGGACCACAGGCAGGCCCCAGGACATCCAGGTCAGGAAACTGATGGATTCGCCCGTGGTATCGGCGTAGACCTGCATGAAGATCAGGTTGGGCGGCGTACCGATCGGCGTGCCGACACCGCCGACGCTGGCGCTGTAGGCCATTCCCAGCAGGAGGGGTGGTGCCAGCCTCTCGCGATCGCTACTGCCATCGAGTACGGCCAGTGCAACCGGCAGCAGCATCAGCGTGGTCGCCGTGTTGGATATCCACATGCTGAGGACAGCGGCGGCGGCCATGAAGCCCATCACCAGGCGGCGGGGGCTGCTGGCGCCGAACAGGCGGATCATGGCCAGCGCGATGCGCCGATGCGCGCCGGAGCTTTCCATGGCACGCGACAGCAGGAAGCCACCGAGCAGGAGCAGTATGAGGGGAGAACCGTAGGCCTGCCCGACCTCGGCCGGGGTGAGCACCCCGAGCAGCGGCAGCACGGCCAGCGGAATCAGCGAAGTCACCGGAATGGGAACCGGCTCGAATATCCACCACACAACACAGACCACGGCGACAAAGACAACCGTGGCAATATCGCTGGGCTGCCCCGACGCCAGGACCAGAGCGGCGGCGAGGCAGGCCAGAATTGGCCCGGCCCAGAGCGCGGCGGACTTCACCACGCGACGGGATTCGCCAGAGCTGAAAGCGGGGCGTCATGCGTCGTGCGTCCTGCTACTCGGACGGTCGGGGCACGGGGGTACATTTGCAGCATGGTGCACTCTCTCACGGGACGCCGCGCCATCCTGTCCCACGCCACCGCATCTGTAAAGTTTCCAACGCCATGACGACGACGGTGGAGGTGCTTCGATACTCCGCGTAAACTTACCTCATGACTGCACTGCAAACACCGCTAGTCGACCGCTTCGGCCGGGAAGTCAGCTACCTGCGCCTGTCGGTCACGGATCGCTGCGATTTCCGCTGTGTCTACTGCATGGCGGAAGACATGCAGTTTGCACCGCGCCAGGACATTCTCACACTTGAAGAGATATACCAGGTGGCGGAGGCCTTCGTGGCGCTGGGCGTGCGCAAGATCCGCATTACCGGCGGCGAGCCCCTGGTCCGCAACGGCATCATGCAGCTGATGCGCCGGCTTGGCACCTTGCCCGGACTGGAGCAACTGGTGATGACCAGCAACGGGTCACGGCTTGAACGCTTTGCGCAGCCGCTGCGGGAGGCCGGGGTCCGGCGGCTCAACATCAGCCTCGACAGCCTGCGACCGGCGCGTTTCCGCGAGCTCACCCGCCACGGCGACCTCGGGCGCGTGGTGGCCGGTATCGACGCCGCCTGCGCCGCCGGTTTTGACAGAATCCGCCTGAACGCCGTGATACTGCGTGGACGCAACGAGGACGAGGTCATCGACCTGGTGCAGTTCGCCTGTGAGCGCGGCATCGATATCGCCTTCATCGAGGAAATGCCACTCGGCAGCATATCCGAGCACAGCCGCGAACTGACCCATATCAGCAGCGGTGATCTGCACCGGATCATCTCGCAGCGCTTCGAACTGATTCCCCTCGGCGACCCCGCAGGACATGCCGGACCCGCCCGCGAGCATCGCATCGCCGGTACTACCAGCCGCGCGGGCTTCATCTCACCGCACAGCAACAACTTCTGCCACCTGTGCAATCGCGTGCGCGTGACCACCGAGGGACGTCTTCTCCTGTGCCTGGGCAACGAGCACTCGGTCGACCTGCGCGCGGTGCTGCGGGCAGACGATGCCAGTGCCGACACGCTGCGCGACTGCATCGTGCGCGCCATCGACCTGAAGCCCGAAAAGCATCACTTTACGCACAGCGATGAACCGGAAATCGTGCGCTTCATGAGCGCGACCGGCGGCTGATTTTCTGCACCGCCTCCCGCCCCCGCGGGGTGCGGCAACCACGAGAGGCAGGCATTGAACAAGCAGGCGTTTCCCCAGCTCGAGTCCATCGAGGCAATCCGTGAGGGTTTTGACACCCTCGGCTATATCTGCAGCGACCGCATCGCGACCACGGTATTTCTGGCATTCCAGCTGGGCAAGCCGATTCTGGTGGAAGGCCCTCCCGGGGTCGGCAAGACAGAGCTGGCAAAGACGGCTTCGGCGCTGCTTTCGCTGCCGCTGATACGACTTCAGTGCTATGAGGGACTGGACGAGGCCAAGGCCCTGTATGAGTGGAAGTATGGCAAACAGCTGCTTTACACGCAGATTCTCAAGGAGAAACTCGGTGATCTGCTGCAGGGCGCCGAGGGTCTGGCCGAGTCGGTGCAGCGTCTGCACAATTTCGGCGATATCTTCTACTCCGAGGCCTTCCTCGAACCGCGACCACTGCTGACTGCGATGCAGCAGGAGGACGGCGCCGTTCTGCTGATCGATGAGATCGACAAGGCGGACTACGAGTTCGAGTCGCTGCTGCTGGAAATCCTCTCGGACTTCCAGGTGTCGATACCGGAAATCGGCACGGTGCGCGCCCGTTCACGCCCCATGGTGTTCCTGACCAGCAACAACACCCGGGAAATTTCCGATGCGCTCAAGCGTCGCTGCCTGCATCTCTACATTCCTTTTCCCTCCACCGAACTCGAGGAGCGCATCGTGCACAGCCGGGTACCGGGCATCGACGATATCCTGCGCGCACAGCTGGTGGCCTTCGTGCACTCACTGCGCGAACTGGACCTGCGCAAGACGCCCGCGATTTCCGAAACCATCGACTGGGCCCGCAGCCTGCTCCTCCTGCATGCCAGAGCACTGGATGCACAGGTGGTTCGCGACAGTCTCAGCGCCCTGCTCAAGTTCGAGCAGGACATCGAAACCGCAGAGGCCGAGATGGGTAAACTGCTCCCGGCCGGCAGCAGCAGACCCTAGGCGCTCGCGGTGCAGGGCAGTCTCGTCACCTTCATCCGGATTCTTCGCTCTCACGATGTGCGGGTATCGCCCGCGGAGACCCTCGATGCGGTAGCGACGGTGCGCCTGCTGGGTTATGCCGACCGCGACCGACTGCGGACCGGCCTGGCGGCGTCGCTGGCAAAGACGCCCCGCGAGCAGCAGGTCGTGGAAACCTGCTTCGAGCGCTATTTTGGCCAGACGGAGGCCGACTTCAGCGCAGCGACGGCCGATAACGGCGACCCCGTACCGGATCACGCCACGGATGAAACCGCTGCCATGGCGCCCCTGTCCCGACCTGCAGACGGCGCTGCAGACAGTGACCGTGAGCTTCTGCAGGCCGCGGCGGAAACTCACGACAGTGTGCGGGAGCTGCTGGATTCGCCTTTGATGCAGGGACTGATGAACAACGAACGCGCCCGTCTCAGCGCCGCGCTGAGGCAGGCGGGCAGCGCGTCCGGCATTGCCAACATCGAAATGTTCACCCAGAAAGGCCTGTACGTGCGCAGCATTCTTCAGGCCATGGGCGAAGAGCAGCTGCGAACCGCGGTCATCGAACTGGAGCGGGACGAACACCCGGCGCTCGACAGCGTCCGTCGCTACAGGGACATTCTGCGCGCCCGGGTGCGCGACTACGTCGATGGACAGTACCTGCTGCATGCGGAAGGCAGGAACAGCCAGTTCATGGATGACATCCTCAGCAAGACCCGCCTGAGTCATATCGAAAGCCACTACATGCAGCGCGTGCACCTGCTGGTGGAGAAAATGGCGCGGCGCCTCGCCAGCCGCCACTCCAGCCGGCGGCAATCGGTGCGCCGCG
>JAWLGG010000223.1:0-5367 GCA_041685155.1 Chromatocurvus sp. | reverse complement strand
CCGGTCGGCGCGGGCGACGAGGGGCACCCGGAGATTCTCCTCGACGGTGAGCTCGGCGAAGATCTCCCGCCCCTGGGGCACGTAGCCGATGCCCGCCCGGGCACGTGCCTCGGGCGGAAGTCGGGTGATGTCGCGACCGTCCAGGACAACACTGCCGCTGCGCAGCAGCAGCAGTCCCATGAGGCACTGCAGCAGCGTGGTCTTGCCGACACCGTTGCGTCCCAGGATGCAGGTGCACTGCCCGGGCCCGGCCTCGAATTCGATGTCGCGCAGGGTATGGCTCTGGCCGTAGTACTGGTTCAGGCCCGCAACGCGGATCACGCCTCGTCCCCCAGGTACACCTCGATCACCCGCGGATCGCTCTGGATCTGGCCCATGCTGCCCTCGGCGAGGACGCGACCCTGGTCGAGCACCGTGACCCGGCGCGCAATCGAGCGCACGAATGCCATGTCGTGCTCGACGACCACCACGGTGTGCCTGCCCGCAAGTGAGGTCAGCAGTTCGGCCGTGCGCTCGGTCTCCCCGCCGGTCATGCCCGCAACCGGCTCGTCCACGAGGAGCAGCCGGGGATTCTGCATCAGCAGCATGCCGAGCTCGAGCCACTGCTTCTGGCCATGAGACAGCGACCCGGCGAGCTGACGCCGGTCATCCGACAGGCCGATGATCCCGAGCACCTCATCGATGCGGTCCTGCTGTTCGCCCGTCAGCCCCCGGAGAAGAGAGGCCCATGGGGTCTTCCTTGCGGCCAGGGACAGCTCCAGGTTATCGACAATGCTGAGTGCCTCGAACACGGTGGGTTGCTGGAACTTGCGGCCGATGCCGCCGCTCGCAATGCGGTGCTCCCCCAGCGCGAGCAGGTCGATGCCCTGGCCGAAGAAGACCCGCCCGCTGTCGGGACGGGTCCTGCCGGTAATGACATCCATCATCGTCGTCTTGCCGGCGCCATTGGGACCGATAATGCAGCGCAGTTCGCCGTCGTCCACACTCAGGTTCAGCCCGTCCAGGGCCGCAAAGCCGTCAAAGCGCACACTGACATCCTCGACGTAAAGCAGAACCCGGTGGGACGTATCCACGGGCAGCGCAAAGTCGGGCTCCGGCAGCATGAAATCGAATACGCGATCCCGGCGCAGGGCTTCGCGTGCAGGGTCGAGGGCACGATCGAGAACGCTCACGAGTCGCGCCTGCGTCGCCGCAGCAGTCCGACGATTCCCCGGGGCAGGAACAGGGTGACGAGGACGAACAGCGAGCCAAGCGCGAACAGCCAGGCCTCCGGGTACACCGTCGTAAACCAGGTTTCCGCGCTGTTGGTCGCGATGGCCCCGACAATGGCGCCGAACAGCGTGCCCCTGCCGCCGACGGCGACCCAGAGCACAGCCTCGATGGAGCGCAGCGGTGCAAACTCGCCGGGGTTGATAATGCCCACCTGCGGCACGTAGAGTGCGCCGGCGATGCCGGCGAGTGCGGCAGAGAATACAAACAGCCAGAGCTTGTATTGCTCCACCCGGTAGCCGAGAAAACGCGCCCGATCCTCGGCATCCCGGATTGCCACCGTAATGCGACCGAAGCGCGAGTCCACGACCCGGCGCGCAACGAGGTAGGCGATTATCAGTACCAGCCCCGATGCCATGAAGAGAACCACCCGGGTCCCGCTGGCGCTGATGGAGAAACCGAGAATATCCTTGAAGTCGGTGAGTCCGTTATTGCCCCCGAAACCCATTTCGTTGCGGAAGAAGGCCAGCATCAGCGCAAACACCAGCGCCTGCGTAATGATGGAGAAATACACGCCGTTGACGCGGGAGCGGAAGGCGAACCAGCCGAATACCAGCGCAAGCAGCCCCGGGACCAGCACCGCCATGAGCAGGGCGAAGGCAAGGGAGTCGAAACCCCACCAGAACCAGGGCAGTGTCTCGTAGTTCAGGAACACCATGAAATCCGGCAGTTCCGGATTCCCGTAGACGCCACGGTCACCGACCTGTCGCGCCAGGTACATGCCCATGGCATAGCCACCGAGCCCGAAAAAGGCGCCGTGGCCCAATGACAGAATGCCGGCGTAGCCCCAGATCAGGTCGATCGACAGCGCCAGCAGGGCAAAGGCAAAGAACTTGCCGACGAGGGCAAGCCAGTAGGCCGACACGTGCCCGGGCATGTCCGGCGGCACGAGCAGGTGCAGCAGGGGCAGCAGCATGACCAGGGCCAGCACCAGCGCGAGCACGACGGTCCCTCCCCGGTCTTCCCGCAGCAGGCGGTGCAGCAGCATGCAGTCAGCCCTCCGCGGCCCGTCCCCGGCGCGGGAACAGACCCCGCGGGCGGCGCTGGATAAACAGGATAATGAAGACCAGGACGAGGATCTTGGCCAGCACGGCGCCGGTCTGCGGCTCGATGACCTTGGTCAGCATGCCAAGCCCCAGGGCGCCGACCAGCGTACCCAGGAGATTCCCGACGCCGCCGAAAACCACCACCATGAAGGAGTCGATGATATAGGCCTGGCCCATGTTGGGCCCGACATTGGTGAGCTGGGACAGGGCCACGCCCGCCACCCCGGCGATGCCCGCCCCGAGCCCGAAGGTGAGCATGTCGACTCGCGCGGTGCGCACGCCCAGCGCTCGCGCCATGCGCCGGTTCTGGGCTACCGCGCGCACCGTCAGGCCGAGGCGCGTCTTCTTCATGACCAGCAGCAGGGCGGCAAAGACCAGGAGTGAAAAGACAATAATGGCGCCGCGATTCCAGGTGAGCATGAGCAGCGGATTTATCGTAAGGGTGCCGCTCAGCCAGTCGGGCGACGCCACCGGGCGGTTCAGCGGCGAGAACACCGTACGCACCAGCTGCTGCAGGATGAGACTGAGGCCAAAGGTGGCCAGCAGCGTCTCCAGCGGCCGCCCGTAGAGAAACTGTATAACGCAGCGCTCCATGGCCATCCCGACCAGGCCGGAGACGACAAAGGCGGCGGGAATCGCCAGCAGCAGGGCCGGGCCCGTGGCCCCGGGCATCAGCGTCTGGATGAGCCAGGCCGTGTAGGCGCCAATCATGATCAGCTCGCCGTGGGCCATGTTGATCACGCCCATGACGCCGAAGGTGATCGCCAGGCCAAGGGCCGCGAGCAGCAGCACCGAACCGGCACTCAGGCCGAAGAACAGGTTTTCCACCAGCCGGTAGAAGCGCTCGCTCGACTCGATCGACCGCAGGGCGTCGCGCGCCGCGACCTGCACCGCGGGATCTGAATCGTCCTCCGCCACGGTCTCGAGCCGGTTGCGGACCTCGGACCGCAGCGAGCCCCTGAGCAGCGCAACGGCGTCCAGTCGGACCTGCGGGTCCGGATGATCGAGACGCGCCAGGGCGCGCACGATCAGCAGCAGGTCCATGACTTCGGGATCGGTCTCCTGCCCGACACGGGCATCGAGGTAGTCGAGCACGTCCGGCGACACCCCGTCCTGCATCAGCCGACGCAGCGCCGAGGCGCGTTCTTCTGCATCCGCAGCGCCGATCGTGGCGACCGCCACCAGGCTGCGCAGGGCCTTGCGCAGTGGGTTGTGTACCGGTATGCGCCGGGCGCCCGCCGCCACGTCAGCGGCAACCGCCTCGCCGGTGAGCACGTCCCGGGCGCCCTCCCCCGAGCCGGAGCGCAGCAGGATCTGCCGCCGCCCGTCGGCACCGGCGACAACCAGGCGCCCCTCGAGCAGCGCGGCAAGCACATCGGGGACGCGCGGATCACCGCTCGCTGCCAGCTGTTCCGCCACGTCGCGACGATCGGCAAAGGTGCCCTCGGGCAGGGCGAGTATCAGCGCATCAGCGTCGGCGGCAGTCGTCTCGGCCGTGTCGCCCGACTGCGCGCGCGCTTCCGGGCTGGCGAGGAACGCGCTCCAGAGAAGGCCCAGGAAGGCTGCCAACAGCACACCGGCAGCAGCCCGGTGGAACCGGCCCGCGGCAGCCATTCAATCCCGGCCGGAGCAGGTCTTGGTGACGGTGTTATAGTTGCCGCAGGCAATCGGTGGCGTCCAGTCCGCAATGATATCGCGGCTGCCCGGCAGGTGCCGCGACCAGGCCTCACCCGGAATCACGTCGTCGGACTCACTGACCACGAGGAACTGGCCGTCCCGCTGAATCTCGCCGATCAGCACCGGCTTGGTGATGTGGTGATTTACCAGCATCTCGGCGACACCGCCGCTGAGGTTGGGTACGCGGACACCCTTGATCGCCTCGATGACCGCATCGGTCTCCGTCGTCTGCGACTTCTCCACCGCCTCAAGCCAGAGATTGAAGCCGATATAGTGCGCTTCCATGGGGTCGTTGGTGACCCGGTCCTGATCGTCTACGAAGGCATGCCAGCGCTCTATAAAGGCGGCGTTCTCCGGCGTCTCAACGCTCATGAAGTAGTTCCAGGCCGCCAGGTGGCCGACCAGGGGCTGGGTCGCCATGCCGGACAGTTCCTCTTCGCCGACGGAAAACGCCATGACCGGAATGTCCATGGCGGACACACCCTGGTTGCCCAGCTCGCGATAGAACGGCACGTTGGCATCGCCGTTTATGGTCGAGATCACCGCCGTGGGCTTGCCCTCGGAGCCGAAGCGTTTGATGTCGGCCACGATGGACTGCCAGTCGGCGTGGCCGAAGGGCGTGTAATTGACCCGGATGTCCTCTTCCGCCACGCCCTGCTCCCTGAGAAAGGCCTCGAGAATGCGGTTGGTCGTGCGCGGGTATACGTAGTCGGTTCCGGCGAGGACCCAGCGCTCGATGCCGTACACGTTCATCAGGTACTCGACCGCCGGAACGGCCTGCTGGTTGGGCGCCGCACCGGTATAGAAGATGTTCCGGGAGGATTCCTCCCCCTCGTACTGCACCGGGTAGAACAGCAGGCCATTCAACTCCTCCACCACAGGCAGCACCGCCTTGCGTGACACGGACGTCCAGCAGCCGAAGATGGCAGCCACCTCATCCTGCTGCAGCAGCTGCCGGGCGCGTTCTGCGAACTGCGGCCAGTCCGAGGCGGGGTCCACCACCACCGCCTCAATCGGACGCCCGAGCAGGCCGCCGCGGCGGTTCTGCTCCTCCACCAGCATCAGTATCGTATCCTTCAGGCTGGTCTCGGAAATCGCCATTGTGCCGGTCAGGGAATGCAGCACACCGATCCTGATCGGCTCGCCGGTCGCTTCCTCTGCCCGCAGCGCCCCGGCCGCCGGGACAAGCAGCAGCGCGAGCAGCAGTGCGGCGAGTCGGGTCACAGGATTAGGGAGAAGTCGCATCATGGGTGCCTCGTTAGGTTGTCCAGCCGGGGAAACAGCGTGAGGCGCGGTCTGCACTCGATGCGCACCCCATGCATCACGATGATGCGAAATCTGTAGCCGCGTCGGAATAGTCACAAACGGCTGGCAC
>JAWLGG010000222.1:0-5383 GCA_041685155.1 Chromatocurvus sp. | reverse complement strand
CGTGATGATGATCCGCCAGGCGGCGAATGGCTCGGCAGCCGTAAAGCCCGATGATGCCATGCTCCTGGATCCGCCCGATCGCTCCGGGGAAGCCGGCGAGGACGTCGCCGCAGTACTGAGCTTCTATTTCCGAGGTGAAGTGCTGCCCTATTATGGCGGCAGCATCACGCGCGCTCGCGATATCCGCGGCTGCAACCATTTTCTGTACTGGGAACTGATGCGCGAAAGCGCCAATGGCGGGCTTACCGGGTTCGACTTCGGGCGCAGCAAGGCGGAAACCGGCCCCTTTGCGTTCAAGAAGCACATGGGTTTTGTCCCGCAGCCGCTGCCCTACGAGTACCATCTTGTGGCCGCCGATACGCCGCCTGACCTGAACCCCAACAGTCCGCGCTACCGCCTGCTGGTAAACACGTGGCAGAAGCTGCCCCTGTGGCTGGCCAATCTGATGGGGCCGCCGCTGGCGCGGCATCTCGGCTGAGTGGGCATCCCGTGAAGCCGCCACTGCTGTTCCTGTGTCACCGCATCCCCTACCCGCCGAACAAGGGTGACAAGATTCGAGCCTGGAACCTGCTGCGGCACCTGGCGGCGGAATTCGATGTGCATCTGGCGACGTTTGTCGATGATTCTGCGGACTGGGAGCATACCGATACCCTCAGGGAACTGTGCGCGAGCGTTTTTTTTGCACCCCTGATCCCCTGGCGAGCAACAGTGGCCAGTGTGAGCGGATTCGCTACCGGTGAGGCGCTGAGTCTCCCTTACTACCGCAGTGCAGGGGCCGCACTGGCGGAGTGGGTGGCAACGTGTGCTGATCGTGAAAAGATCAGCCACGCAATGGTGTATTCCTCGGCCATGGCACAGTTCCTGCCCGGTACGAGAGGCAAGCCGGGAGCGGACATTGCGCGCAAGGTGATTGACTTCGTGGACGTGGACTCCGACAAGTGGCTGCAATATGCCGCTCACAAACCCTGGCCCCTTAGCTGGGTGTACCGCCGTGAAGGCCAGCGCTTGCTGGATTGCGAACGTGCCCTGGCCGCGCAGTTTGACCATGGTCTGTTTGTATCATCTGCCGAAGCGGCATTATTTCGTCGCCTGGCGCCGGAGACTGCCCACAAGATCAGCCATTACAACAACGGTGTAGACACCGCGTATTTCTGTCCCGACCCGACGGTGCCGGATCCTTTTGAGGGGGCGCCCACCCTGGTGTTCACGGGGGCCATGGATTACTGGCCCAACGTGGATGCGGTTGTGCATTTTGCCGAAGAGATATTCCCCTTACTGCAACAGGCGTCCGCGTTACGTCTTTGCATTGTGGGCGGTAATCCCACCGACCGCGTTCGAGCCTTGCAAAAAAATCCTGGCGTGCAGGTTACGGGACGTGTCACGGATGTGCGGCCCTATCTGCAGCACGCCCTGGCGGCGATAGCGCCCATGCGTCTGGCGCGCGGCGTGCAGAACAAGGTGCTGGAGGGCATGGCCATGGCAAAACCAGTACTGGTCAGCGCACTCGGACTGGAGGGTATTGATGCCCGCGCTGGTGAACACCTGCTATTGGCAGAAAACGCCGACGACTATGCCCGTCACCTGCAGGCGCTCAATCAGGGAGAGCATGACGCGCTGGGCCTGCGGGCGCGGGATTACGTCATCCGCAACTTCAACTGGGATGATAATCTACCCGAGGTGGCCCTGTTGCTGCACGGTAACCGCATTGCCCAGCGTCAACCGCATCAAGTCCTGGCCCCCGTTACCAGCAATTGACCGAAGTGGTGTAATCCATGGACAAAGTGATAGATGTACGGCTCAATGACAGGGAGAGCATGGCCATGTCGCCACAACAGCGGGTTATAACACTGGTTGCGCTCTGGTTCTTTCTTGTGCTCGCTCTGTTTCACACCACGCTGATCGATATGGTAACCCTGTGGTTGAACAGCGTGACCTTCAGCCACGGTTTCGTCATTCTCCCCATCAGCCTGTGGCTGTTGTGGCAGGACCGCCAGCGATTATCTGCGCTGCCGGTAGACAGTGAGCCAAGGGCGCTGTTGCTGACGGTCGGTGGCGGGCTGGCCTGGCTGCTTGCCTATCTTGTTGATGTCAACGTTGTCCAGCAGCTGGCCATGGTCACGGTGCTCGTGTCGGGCATCTGGGTGCTTGTGGGCACACCCCTGGCGCGAGCCATGGCTTTTCCGCTTGGCTTCCTGTTCATGGCGGTGCCAATGGGTGCCGGGCTTATACCGCCTCTCATGCTCCTGACTGCAGACACCACGGAATACCTGGTGCGGGCCAGCGGCGTTCCGGTGTTTCGCGAGGGCATGTACCTGACACTGCCCACAGGTGTCTGGTCTGTGATAGAAGAGTGTAGCGGTGTTCGTTACCTGATTGCATCGTTCACACTGGGTCTGGTTTACGCGTACATCTCCTATCAGTCCCTGCTGCGCCGCGGGCTGTTCGTACTGGCAGCCATCGTCGTCCCGATCCTCGCCAACAGCCTGCGCGCCTGGGGCCTGGTCATGATCGGTCACTACTCCGAGATGCGGCTGGGAACGGGTGACGATCATTTGTTCTATGGTTGGGTCTTGTTTGGCGTGGTTATCCTGCTGCTGTTCTGGGTGGGGAGTTTCTGGCAGGAAGAGCCAGACGATTCAGCGGCTAGCGCCCGGGCAGGGCGGCTGTCTGCCCGGCGGGGGCCGGCGGGTGCCGTCCTGACGCTTTTCCTGTTGCTTTCGATTGTCCCGGGGCCACTTATGGCATACATCCTGACCCAGCCTGATTCTGGGGCGGTGGAGACGCTGCCGGCCCCTGCGGCAGCCGGCGGCTGGCAGGCGTCATCGGCGGGTGACTGGAACTGGCAGCCGGCGCAGTACGGTGCCGACCGGGACCTGGTGTCATACTACGCGGGTTCCGCCGAGGTGCGGCTGGACATCTACCAGTATCTGCACCAGCAGCCCGGTATGGAACTGGTGACACCGGGGCAATTCTGGCGCGATGATCGCAAGGGGTGGCGTGTGGTGGCCGAGGATAGGCAGCCCACGACGCACGGAATCGTGGTGGATGAGGCGGTGCTCTCTCCGGCTGCCGGTGGGCAGCGCTTGCTGGTCTGGAGCTGGTATCGGGTAATGGGGCGCACCACCCTCAATCCCTACGAAGTCAAGATTCTGGAGGCCTTCCAACTCCTGCGCCACGGGCATCGCGAGGGCTCGCGTGTTTACCTGAGCACGCCTCTCTCCGGGGACGCCGCGCAATCCCGAGCGGTGCTGCACGCGTTCCTGGCTGATCACTGGACGGCGATTGAGCGCGGCCTGGAGCAGAGGTGAGCCGAGTCCAGTCTGCTTCGGAGGGACCGCCACCGCTGATTGTTCACGTCATCTACGCGCTGGGCACCGGCGGTCTCGAGAATGGCCTGATCAATATCATCAACCGTTGCCCGCCGGGGCGGTACCGGCACGCCATTATCTGCCTGACCGAGTCCAGTCCCTTCGCAGGTAGACTTACCACGCCGGATGTCAGTGTTCATGAGTTGCGCAAACGCGCCGGGCACGACTGGGGCATGTACTGGCGGCTGTGGCGACTGTTGCGACGCCTTCGCCCGGCGGTGGTACACACCCGCAATCTCGCTGCGCTCGAAACCCAGATTCTCGGTCTGGTAATGCCCGGCGTGAAACGCGTGCACGGCGAGCATGGCCGCGATGTCAGTGACCTGCACGGCACCAATCCCACCTATCGCCGGCTGCGGCGTGGCCTAAATCCGCTGATTCACCGATTTATCTGTGTTAGCCAGGATTTGCATCGCTGGTTAGTGGGTGATGTCAGGATCCCTGCCGGGAAGGTCACACAGATCTACAACGGCGTGGATCTGGCGCGATTTGACCTGAGGGGCGAACATTCGGACCTGACCCCATCGGGAGCGCCGCAAGTCATCGGCACCGTCGGCCGTCTTGCGACGGTGAAGGGCCAGGCCCAGATAATTCGTGCCCTCGCGCACATTTTCGCTCAGCACCCTCAGCGTCGACAACAACTTCGCTGTATAGTCGTGGGTGATGGGCCTGAACGCGCTGCACTGGAGGCTGAGGCCTTTGCCCGCGGGGTTGCCGACGCGGTCGAATTCCGCGGAGATCGCAGTGATATACCACAGCAACTGGCACAGATGGATGTGTTCGTTCTTCCCTCACTGAATGAGGGCATTTCCAACACGATACTCGAGGCCATGGCCAGTGGTCTACCCGTGGTAGCGACGGATACCGGTGGCAATCCCGAGCTTGTTCAGGCCGGGGTGACCGGGACGCTGGTGCCGGTGGGCGATGCCGAAGCGCTCGGCGAGGCCATACTCGAGCTGCTGGACGATCCGGCAAAGCGCCAGGAATACGGTGCGGCGGCAAAGCGCCGGATTCAACGCGAGTTCGACTGGAACACGACGGTTCTGGCCTACCTCGGCGTCTACGACGCCGTGCTAGGGCGGAAAACGGCAGAGCAGGGGGGAGTCCCCCACAAGGAGTAACAGCGGGTACATGTGCGGTATAGCGGGCATCTTCGATTCCAGCGCCGAGCGCGACATCCCGCGCGACGTGTTGCACGCCATGAACCAGGCGCAGTTCCACCGCGGGCCGGATGAGGGCGATCTGTTCCTTGAGCCGGGCATTGGCCTGGGCCATCGCCGGCTGTCCATCATTGATCTGGCCAGCGGCCAGCAGCCGATGTTCAGCGCCGACGGCAACCTGTGCGTGGTTTACAACGGCGAGATCTACAACTTTCGCGAGCTGGCGGCGGAGCTGCGCGAGTGCGGCCACGTCTTTCGCACCCACTGTGACACCGAAGTCATCCTCTATGCCTGGCAGGAGTGGGGCGAGCGCTGCGTGGAGCGCTTTCGCGGCATGTTCGCCTTTGCCCTGTACGACCGCCGCGCCCGCAGCCTGTTCCTGGCCCGGGATCGCTTCGGCATCAAGCCCCTGTTCTACAGCGTGCTGCCCGATGGGCAACTGCTGTTCGGCTCCGAGCTCAAGGTGCTCAAGGCCCATCCGGACCTGCAGCGACAGCTCGAGCCACAGGCGGTGGAAGACTACTTCGCCCTGGGCTACGTGCCCGAGCCAAAAACCATCTATAAAGGTGTGCACAAGCTGCGCCCCGGCTACACCCTCACTTTCAAACGCGGGGCGCCGGCGCCAGAGCAACAGCAGTACTGGGACATCCCCTTCAGCCCGATCGCAGTCGCCAGCGAGGCCGACCTGCAGGAGGAACTGGTGGCACGCCTGCGCGAGGCGGTGCAGGTGCGCCTGGTCAGCGAGGTGCCCCTGGGGGCCTTCCTTTCCGGCGGGGTGGATTCCAGCGCGGTGGTGGCCATGATGGCCCAGGCCCAGTCAGATCCGGTGAACACCTGCGCCATCGGCTTTGACGT
>JAWLGG010000221.1:0-5394 GCA_041685155.1 Chromatocurvus sp. | reverse complement strand
GGCGAGCCCGTGTATCTTTCTGATCTGTGGCCCTCCCAGGCCGAGGTGGCCGAGGCGGTGGCTCAGGTCAAGACCTCGATGTTCAGCAGTGAGTACAGCGCCGTGTTCGACGGCGATGCCATCTGGCAGGCCATCCAGGTGCCGGACAGCAAGGTCTACAGCTGGTCATCCGAATCCACCTACATCCAGCATCCGCCCTACTTCAAGGGCATGCAGGCCGAGCCCGAGCCGGTAGGGGACATCTCGAGCGCGCGCGTGCTGGCGCTGCTCGGCGACTCTGTCACCACCGACCACATCTCGCCGGCCGGGTCCTTCAGCGCCGACAGCCCCGCGGGCAAGTACCTGTCGGAGCACGGTATCAGCCGCACGGATTTCAACTCCTACGGCTCACGCCGCGGCAACCACGAGGTCATGATGCGCGGCACCTTCGCCAACGTGCGCATTCGCAACGAGATGCTCGACGGCGTCGAGGGTGGCTACACGCGACATGTCCCCAGCGGCGAGCAGATGGCCATCTACGACGCGGCCATGCGCTACGCGCAGGAGAAGACGCCGCTTGTGGTCATCGCCGGGAAGGAATACGGCACCGGCTCGAGTCGCGACTGGGCGGCGAAAGGGACGCTGCTGCTGGGTGTGCGCGCAGTGATTGCCGAGTCCTACGAGCGCATCCACCGCTCGAACCTGATCGGCATGGGCGTCCTGCCCCTGCAGTTTGTCGATGGCGAGAACCGCAAGAGCCTGGGAATGACCGGGGACGAGACGATCAGCATTGCCGGCCTCGGCGGTAATCTTTCCCCGGGACAGACCGTGGAGATGCAGATCGGCTATCCCGACGGCTCACAGAAGAGCTGCCAGCTGCGCGTGCGCATCGACACGGCCAACGAGGCTGTCTATTACCAGAACGGCGGGATCCTGCATTATGTCCTCCGCGACCTCATATCAGCCTGATGGGGTCAGGTCCGGGACCGGGTCCCGGACCTGGTCCCGGACCTGACCCCAAGAGAGCGGCAGGGCCGTCAGGTGCGGATCACTCAGGTGAACAAACTCGACCTCGGCGCCCGCCATCACTCGCGCCGGATGATGCCGCCGAGGCGGACGAGCTTGGCGTCGATGCCGGCGTAGCCGCGGTCGAGGTGGTAGATGCGATCAATCGTAGTGTCGCCATCAGCCGCCAGCGCGGCGATCACCAGGCAGGCCGAGGCGCGCAGGTCAGTGGCCATGACCGGCGCACCCTGCAGGCGCTCGCGGCCGCGCACGATCGCGGTGTTGCCCTGCAGTTCGATAGCCGCACCCATGCGGCGCAGCTCCGCCACGTGCATGAAGCGGTTCTCGAAAATGTTCTCCACCACCGTCGCCACGCCGTCGGCGAGCGCATTCAGTGCCATGAACTGGGCCTGCAGGTCTGTGGGAAAGGCGGGGTAGGGCGCGGTGGAGATGTTCATGGCCTTGCAGCGCGTCTTCTCACTGTCGATCTCGATCCAGTCATCACCCCAGGACAGCCGCACGCCCGCTGCCTGCATCTTGGTCAGCACGTGCAGAAGAAATGAAGGGTCCGTCCGCCGCAGCGTGACCCGGCCGCGGGTGGCGGCAGTGGCGGCGAGGAAGGTGCCGGTCTCTATGCGGTCCGGCGGCACCGCGTGGCGCGTGCCGTGCAGCGTCCCGACGCCGCGGATGCGGATGATGCTGGTGCCCGCGCCCTGTATGCGCGCGCCCATGGCGTTGAGAAGCTTCGCCAGGTCTGCCACCTCCGGCTCCATGGCGGCGTTCTCCAGCTCGGTATCGCCATCGGCCAGGGTCGCGGCCATCATCAGGTTTTCCGTGCCGGTCACCGAGGGGATGTCAAAGGCATAGCGACAGCCCCTGAGCCGGGTCGCCCTGGCCTTGATATAGCCGCTGTCGATGGTGATCTGTGCGCCCATGGCACGCAGCCCCTCGATATGCTCATTGACCGGACGCTCGCCGATGGCGCAGCCGCCGGGCAGGGACACATCCGCCTCGCCGAAGCGGGCCAGCAGGGGGCCCAGCAGCAGCACCGCGCCGCGCATGGTTTTCACCAGCTCGTAGGGAGCGCGGACATTGTCGACAGCGCTGCTGTCGATGCTGACCCGGTCCCCGTCGCGACCGACGCTACAGCCCAGAAGTTCCAGCAGGCGGATGGCGGTGTCGATGTCGCGCACGCCCGGCACGTTGTCTATCTGCAGGGGCTCGGCGCTGAGCAGCCCCGCCGCCAGCACCGGCAGCGCCGCGTTCTTGGCACCGGCAATGTCCACCTCGCCGCGCAGCGGCCCGTTGCCGGTGATGATGAGTCGGGCCATCAGGCAGCGTTCTGCGGTGTCGCAAGGCCCGCGTCGAGCAGGCCGCGGTAGGCGGCGATAATGGCGTCGACCTGCTCGGGAGTATGTGCCGCGCTCATGCTGTTGCGCAGCAGGAAGTTGGTGGAGGGCGAGGCGGGGGGCACCACGAGATTGACGTAGATCCCGTTCTCGAACAGGTGATACCAGGCGGCGATGGCCTGCTCGCGGTCGGTGAATTCCACGGCGACCACGGGGCTGACCGCTGGCCCGACGGGCAGGCCCAGGTCGCGCAGTCCGCTGTACAGGCGCTGCGCGTTGTCCCACAGGCGCTCGCGCCGTTCGGGTTCATCGCGCACGATCTGCAGCGCCCGGCGCACCGAGGCCACCACCGAAGGGGAGGACGACGCGGTGAAGATGTAGGCGCGTATGCAGTAGCGGATTGTGTCCAGAATGGCGTGGCGGCTGGTGGCAAAGCCGCCCACGGCGCCGAGGCTCTTGCTGAAGGTGCCGACGATGAAATCCACCTCGTCCTCGATGCCCGCGGCCTGTGCCGCGCCCCGACCGCTGTCCCCGAGCACGCCCATGGAGTGCGCCTCATCCACCAGCAGGGTCGCGCCGTGCTCGCGCTTGATCGCGGCGATCTCCTGCAGCGGTGCCACATCGCCCAGCATGCTGTAGATGCCCTCGGCAATCACCAGGGTGCGCGACGCGCGATCGCCGAGGCGGCGCAGCCGTTTGGCCAGGTCGTCCGGGCTGCTGTGGCGGTAGCGGATGATCTCGGCGCCGCTGAGCTTGACCCCGGAATAGATACTCGAGTGGCTGTCCGCATCCAGCAGGATGACGTCGTCCGGACCGGCGATCGTGGCGCACATGCCCATGGTGGCGGCGTAGCCGGTGGAGAAGACAATGGCCTGGCCGACGCCGTAGAAATCCGCCATCTCGGCTTCCAGTGCCACGTGCTCGGCGAAACTGCCATTGGCCAGTCGCGAGCCGGTGGTGCCCGTGCCCCAGCGTGCGGCGGCCGCCTGGGACGCCTCGATGCAGCGCGGGTCGTAGGACAGGCCGAGGTAGTTGTTGGTGCCCGCGAGGATCACGCGCCGACCCTGGACTACCCCCTCGGTGGCGGAGAAGATCTCGTCAGTGATGGCGCCGAAAGGCTTGACGTCGCGGGTGGAAAGCTCGGCCTGGAAGTCGGCCATCGCCTGGAATTTGTCAAACAGCATACCAGTTACCGGGTTGTCTCGAAGTGCCAGGGTGAAGCGCCTGCCAGGTCGGGCAGCGCTCAGTCTCGGAGCTGCTGGATCTTGTGCGCGAGGTCGGACACGGTATTGACGTCCGGCAGGATGTTGAGCGGGATCGATAGGTCGAAGTGGTCCTCTGTCTGCTCGATCAGCTCCATGACCTCCAGTGAACTGAGGCCCAGGTCGGTGACCAGCCCGGTGGATTCCGTGATCGCCACCTGCCTGCGGTTGTGCTTCTGCAGCAGGTCGCAGAGGAAGGCGAGATAGGTCTGGTATCCTGCCTCGCTCGTCATCCCCTCCGGTTTCTCCATTCCCTCCGGTCTCCCGGCTCCCTCTGCCCCCACGCCGGCTGCGGGCCCTGTTCCGGTCTTTTCTCCCGACGTTGTCACGCAGACCCTCCTTGCGCCAGCGCCGCACAGGCGCTAGATTCCAAGCCCGAAACTATACTCACGGACTCCAGTGAATGCCAGCCATTTGGTTAATCGACGCTTACCGTGCGGGGGAGCGGCGGCAGGTGCGCGCCCTCGCCACGGCGGTGTCGGATGCCCTCGGCTGGCCCTGCCAGACGCTGCGCCTGGGCTATCGGCAGAGTGTGTTCTGGCCGCATCTCCTGCGCCGGGCGACGCTGGCGGGCGTGCGCCCCGCGGATCGTCGCAGGCTGTCGGCACCCTGGCCGGACCTCGTGATCACCGCGGGTGTGCGCAATGAGCCCGTCGGTCGCTGGTTGCGGCGCGCCTCCGGCGGTCACACCCGCTACGTGCACGTGGGCAGGCCCTGGGGCAGGCTCGAGGATTTCGACCTGCTGGTGACGACGCCGCAGTACCGGGTGGCAGCGCACCGCAATGTGCTGCACAACGACCTGACCCTGCACGACCTCACCGCGCAGGGGCTCGCGCGCAGTGCCGCAGCCTGGGAGGCGCGGCTCGACGGTCTGCCGCGCCCCTGGATCGGCGTACTCGTAGGGGGCGACAGTGGCCCCTACTCCCTTGGAGTGCGGGCGGCGGATCGCCTGCTCGACCAGGCACTGGACCTCGCCCGTCGCAGCGGCGGTGCGCTGCTTGTCGTGACCAGCGCGCGCACGCCTCCGGCGGTCAACCAGCGGCTGCAGCGCCGGCTTGCTGACACCGCAGGGTCCTGTCCACATTACCTGCAGTGCTGGGCGGATGGAGAGACTCGCGAGGGCGCTCGCGGCGATAATGCCTATCCGGGAATTCTCGCCCTCGCGGATGCCTTCGTGGTCACCGCAGACAGCATCGCCATGCTGTCCGAGGCCTGCGCCACCGGCCGCCAGGTATTCATGTTCGACATCGGCGGGATGCGGCGCGACGCTACGCGCCACGGCAGCACAGGGGACGCCCCCGATCCGCCCCCCGCCGTGCAGCGTGACTGGCGCCTTGGCGCCATGCTTTTCGGGCGGCTGATGCGACATTTCCCGGATTCCTGGAGTCGCGACATTTCCCTGGCGCAGCGCGCTCTGGAGGACAGCGGGCGGGCGACCTGGCTGGACGCGACGTCGTCGATTAACGTGGCGCCGGGTGGCGCTGCCTCGCCGCCGGATGACCTGGCATCACCGGACATGCAGCGGGCGCTGGCGCGAATCGAGGCGCTGTTCGCCGCCTGAGCCGACCGCGGTTCCGCCAGGGCTGCGAAATCGACAGGCTAGCCTCGTCTCCCGGTCAGGCGACGTCCCCGGCGCCGACAACCTCGGCGCGGCCCTCCCGCAGCCGGTAAATGCGGTCTGCAGCGTCCACCATGCCGCGATTGTGCGAGATCGCCAGCATCGTGATCCGCCCCTTCAGGGACTCCATGGTCTGGCGCACCGCCTGCTCGCTGTCCGGATCCAGCGCGCTGGTGGCCTC
>JAWLGG010000220.1:0-5418 GCA_041685155.1 Chromatocurvus sp. | reverse complement strand
CCCCGTGCCCCTGGCAATCCTGATCCACGGTCATGGCGGAGACCGCCACGAGGAGGGCGGTTTCACCCGGGTTGCGCGCAAGCTGGCAGAGCGCGGAATCGCCTCCATCCGCATGGACTTCGCCGGCAGTGGCGACAGTAGCGAAGCCTTTCGCCACAACAACCTCGCGACCATGCAGGCCGATGTCCTGGCCGCCCAGCGCTTTGCGATCGACAGTGGTCGCGTGGACCCGGCGCGTGTCGCGCTCGTGGGTTTCAGCATGGGCGGCCGCGTCGCCGCACTGCTGGCAGCATCGGAAGACAGCGACTACACGGCCATGGTGATGTGGGCCCCCGCGGTGCTGAACGGCCCGGGTGACATGGTGGAGATGGTCGGTGGCCCGGACGCCTGGGCAGGCAAGAAGGCGCAGGCTGCAGAGCGGGGATATGCCGCCTTCACCACGTTCTGGGGGCAGGAGCAGGAGCTCGGGGCGCGCTGGTTTTCGGATATGGAGCAGTCGCGGCCGCTGGAGGCGCTGGCGGACTATGCCGGCGCACTGCTTTTCATCCACGGCACCGCGGACGACGTGGTCGACCCGGGGGTCTCGCGGCAGGCGGTGGAGGCGGCAAAAACCGCCCGCGTTGCCACGCTGGAGCTAATCGACGGCGCCGATCATGGCTTCGGCCTGTTCAGCGATCCGGACCCGTACTCGGAGACACTGGTATCGGCCACGGTAGGTTTTCTGCAGGAGCAGCTGCAACGCGCGCCAGTGGATTGATGCGCTCGTGGGCAGACAGCCGCGTGCCGGCGCCTATCTCAGGATACAGGCTTGATCCCCGGCGGGAGCCGGGGTAGATTCGGGGAGGCCTGCTTCTGGAACCTGCCCCGATGACACTGATCTCTAGATTTCGACTCCATGCCTCGGTTGTTGCCATCTTTGCCGCACTGCTTCTTGCGGCGTGCTCCAATCCCCGGGTAGAACCGCTCATGCCCACGCCCGAAGTCTTTACTGCCAGCGGCTTCGGTCCGCTCGACCACATCCCCGAGGATCAGCGCTGGAAGCCGCGACGGGTCTATTACGCCACCACACGAGCGCGCGAGCGCGACCAGCAGCGTATCGACTACAGCAATAGCGAGAGCGATCGGGTCTCGGTGGGCATGTCCCTGATCGGCTTTGGCGGTCCGGATATCAGCTGGTCCGACCTCAATGAATATTCGCGGAGCCGCAAACGCGCGGCAATCGTCGACCTGTCCATTGCCGGCATCGTGGAAGCCGGCCATTTCACCGTTGCCGCAGATGGCCGCGCGGAGGACGCCAGTGGCGCCGCGGCCTGGCTGATGGCCGACCTCAACGCGTCCATCGAGGCGGCCCGCGATTCGGATCTGCTGATCTACGTGCACGGTGCCAAGGTCAACTTCTACAATGCCAACGCCTTCGCCGCTCAGCTGGACCACTTCATGGGGCGAGACATGACATCACTGGCGTTTTCCTGGCCCACGCGACAGAATATCATTGCCTATGGCACTGGCGGTGACGTCCGCCGGGCCTATCGCACGGCACCGGCGCTGTCGGCGCTCCTGGAGTCCCTGGCCCGGGATTCCGTGGCGCGCAGGATCCACATTGTCTGCTGGAGCGCCGGCGGGCGGGTAGTTACCGAAGCGCTGACGCAGCTCCACGCGCGACACGTCGACACTGGCGAGGACCTGCGCAAGCGACTGCGCATCGGCACGGTCTACTTTGCCGCCGCCGACGTGCCCTCGACCGAGTTCCTGGACAGCCTGCCCGCGCTGAATGACCTGGCGACGCGCATTGTGGTAACCGAGTCTTCCGGGGACGGTGCATTGAACATGGCCAGTCGGTTCATGGGCGGTGGTGCCCGTATCGGCCAGCAGGATCAGAGCCTGACGCCCGAACAGATGGAGGTTGTGCA
Organism: Chromatocurvus sp.; assembly: GCA_041685155.1. Classification (GTDB taxonomy): domain Bacteria; phylum Pseudomonadota; class Gammaproteobacteria; order Pseudomonadales; family Halieaceae; genus Chromatocurvus. The sequence continues at coordinate 3,508 of JAWLGG010000220.1, read as the reverse complement.
GGCTGCGGACCGGCTCGAGGTCATCGACGTGTCGCTCGGCTCCGACGATCGCGGCTTCGACATCACCGGCCATCGCTACTGGCTCAACCACCCCTGGGCCAGCAGTGACGTGATCCTCGCCGTGCGCAGTGACCTCAATCCCGGCGAACGCGCACTCGAACCCACCGATCTCGGCGTGCTGTGGGGTATTCCATCGACGTATCCGTCGAGGTTGCGTGAGCTGCTTGATACGCCGGATCTACTCATCCGTCGTAACGATTGATGGTGCGGTCGTTGGCGACCGGACCGACGTGCAAACGGGTCATCTTCGACACCGACATCGGTATCGACGACGCCATGGCCCTGCTGTTCCTGCACTACAGCCCCGAGGTCGAGCTCACGGCGATTACCAGTGTCGTCGGCAATGCCAGCATCGACGACACGACGCGCAATGCCCTGTACCTGAAGGAGCGCTTCGGCATTGCGGCGCCGGTGCACCGGGGCGCGTCGGAGCCCTCCGGGCCGGCCCTGGGTGAGGGGTATCCGGATTTCGTACATGGTCGCAACGGGCTGGGTGACATTGATCTGCATGAGCCCTCGCTACGCGAGAATCCGATGCCCGCGGCGGAGGCGATGGTTGCGTTGGCGCAGGCCCACCCGGGCGAGCTGTCCATCGTCGCCGTGGGCCGCCTGACCAATCTCGCCGCAGCGCTCGCGCTGTGTCCGGAGCTTCCAGGGCTTGTGCGTGAGGTGGTTGTCATGGGCGGCGTTTTTGGGTTCGCCGGGCAGCGGGGTAATGTGTCCCCCGTCGCGGAGGCGAATATCGCCGGTGACCCGGCCGCCGCCGACGCGGTGTTCGCCAGCGGAATGCCACTGACAATAGTCGGCCTCGATGTGACCGGTAGAACGCGAATGGATGAGGCCTTTATCGATGCCCTGCGCCAGCGCGCCGGCGATGCCGGTGATTTCATTCACCGGATTACCCGGTTCTACTTCGATTTCTACCAGCGCACCGAGGGCACGCGGGACTGCCCCATCCATGACTCCAGCGCCGTCGCCTGCCTGTTGCGGCCCGCGCTGTACAGCACGCAGCCCCTGGTCGTGCGTGTGGCCACCAGCGGTGTCGCGATCGGCCAGACCATTGGTGGTGAGCCGGGTGCCGGGTATGTGTCCGATGCCTGGCAGCAGGCGGCGCCGGTGCAGGTCTGCGCGGATGTAGATGCCGATGCCGTTCGCGGCCTGTATCTGGAGACGCTGGCCAACGCCGGCTGATCTCACGGGGCGCAGCAGTGACCGAACGCTTGCTGCGTGGCGCGTTACTGCCGGTTCAGCGCCTCGAGCCGCTCGCTCAGATAGCTTCCCGCCGTGTACCGGTCGGAGAGCACGGTATCCAGCCTCGGCGCCATGAAATAGGGGATCGCATAACGCGACACGTTGGCGCTGGCCACGGGGTTGATCACGCGGTGGGTAGTGGACGGGAAGTAGCCGCCGGTCGCCTCGCTCAGCATATCCCCTGCATTGATGATCAACTCGCCACAGTTGCCATTGATGTCCACCCAGTTCCCCTGCCGGTTCAGCACCTGCAGTCCCGGTTGCTCCGCCACCGGCAGCAGCGTGAGCAGATTGATGTCCTCGTGGGCGGCCGCGCGCACCGCACCGCCGGGTTCGCTGCCCGCGAGAGGCGGGTAATGCAGTACCCGCAGCAGGCTGACTTCCTTTGACAGCAGCGCACTGAGCCGGTCCGGGAGTCGCGCCAGGACGTCGGCGGGTGCATTCGCCTGCAGCCAGTCGAGGAGCTCCACGCCCAGAGTGAAGGCCCGGTCGAGGTAGTTCAGGGTGTCTGGCGCCAGGGCGGGTGGCAGCAGCTCGTCCGGGAATACGTGATAGAACTCCTTGAGGTCCCTGGCCGCATGTCCAACCGCCGTTTCCGATACGTCCGCCGGGACAAAGCCCACCGTGTTGTCCGAGTGGCGCGTCGGGCGCATCAGGTACGCGCGTTTGTCCTCTCCCGCGAAGAACTCCGCCCACTGTGTGTACAGGCGCCCGAGAACATCCCCCGGTAGCGGGTGATGGCTGAGCACGGCGAAACCGGTATCGCGCAGGGACTGCACCAGATGCTCGCCGGCCGCGGGAGAGCGGTAATCGATGGTCTGTACGTTCACGCCGGCGGGTCGCTCCTGTCAGGTGGCCTGGGTTGCGGGTGCCGCGGACGCCGTGTGCAGCTGTCCGGCTCGCCCCGCAAGCAGCAGTAGGAGAATGATAACGAGGTAACAGCCGGAAGCGAACTGCAGGACCCGGAGCGGTTCCGACAGGGCCACGATACGAGCAGTGACCAGCGGGCTCACCGCCGTGCCGAGCGTCGCGCCCAGCAGCAGTCCGGAGACCAGCCTCGGCGTTGGGACCTGCACCATCAGGGTGCCGAAGGTAATGATGATCTTGAGCAGGCCAAGGTTGGCGACCCCCCAGACAAAGGCGAGTATTACGAGTCCGTCGATGCCCTTGAACAGCCACAGCGGCAGGGACAGGGCGAACGTCGACGTCGCCCCGATCAGGACCAGTCGCGGCACGCCAATACGCAGCACCCACCAGGCCACGAACAGCTGCGCCACAAGCATGCCCGACCAGAACTGCCCGACGACCTCGCCTGCCCGCTCCCGGGGAATGCCGAGCCCCGTCTCCAGGTGATTCGGCAGCCACCACAGCATGGCGGACTGCCCCAGCGTGTAGAGAAACAGCGACGCGATACACAGCCACACAGCCGGCGGCCAATGCGTAATTGGCTGCCGGACGGGTCCGGCGCCGGTGTCGGCGCGCTGCGGATTCGCCGGAAAGACAGAAATGGCAGACAGCAGTACGACGGCCGCGGCGATCATCGCAACGAACTGGTAGGTACCGGACCAGTGCGCCCCGCGCGCTACCAGGAACACGGCGATCCACGCGCAGACGATACCGGCAATGCTGAAGCAGCCATCGGTAATCACGAGCATCGATGCCCGTCGCTCGGCCGCGTACACACTGGCAATCACGCTCGCCGCGCCCGCAAGGCCGATACCACAGCAAAGGCCCACCAGGCCCAGGGCGATGCGCACGGCAACCAGGTTGTCGCTGACGCCCAGCGCCAGAAGGCTGGCGACGATGGCGCTGTACAGAACCAGCATGATGCGTCGCAGGTCGAGCCAGTCGAACACGAAGAGTGCCGCGGCGGAACCGGCGAGGATGCCGAATGTCAGCCAGCTGAACAGGCTGCTGATTGCGGTGACGGGCCGGTCGAAATACTCGGCCATGGGCTGCATCACGATACCGATGGGGGCGAGCATGCCGGACATTACGAAGTAGGCCAGGAAGCTGGCGAGGGTGATGCGGTAGCGGTTTTTCAACGGATGGCTCGGGGTGGTTCAGGTTGCGGCATGATCTCTGGTCTTCTTTCGGGCTGCAAGGTTGCTGCGCTCGTAATCCGGTCCTGCGCGGGACGGCGCGGCTGGCAGGACACGCCGTGAACTCATCCATGAGGGCTCGACGTACGGAAGGC
>JAWLGG010000219.1:0-5426 GCA_041685155.1 Chromatocurvus sp. | reverse complement strand
CTGTCACGTCGCCCGCGGCGGTCGCACGGCGGCTGTCATAGTTGCCCGCCTCAAGCAGAAGATAGGCGGCTTCGCCGTCACCCGGCCGTGCGAAGCTGACGTTGACGATGCCGCCCAGGGTGCTGCGACCGTACAATGTTCCCTGTGGTCCGGGCAGCACCTCAAGCTGTGCAAGATCGAACAGGGCCGTGCTGTTGGCCTCCCGCGGGACGTAGGCGCCGTTCAGGTGAACGGCACTCGGGGCATCGAGCTGGGGAAAGTCGAGATTGGAGCCGATGCCGCGGATAAACACCTGCGTCGAGGTGTTTTCCTGCTGCAGCCGCATCGCCGGGAGCAGGCTCTGGGCGGCGCGTATGTCACCGACGCCCTCGGCACGAAGCAGCTCAGAGGACACCACGGTGACGCTGCCCGCGAACTCCATGCGCGACGCCTCGCGTTTGCTTGCGCTGACAACAATCTCTTCCAGGGGCGGGTTACCAGCCTGCGAGGTGGCGGCAGTTGTGAGAACGGCACAGGCAAGGGCGCGACGGGGCATAGGCCTCTCTCCTTGAATCCAGGCAAGCGCGCATTACACCGGCTAGTGTCGGCGATTGCCTTGCTCTGAATCAAGAAAGAGCAGGTGGCCCTCGATGTGCCTTCGCCCAGAGGCGGATCAGTCGCGGTCGGTCGCATCCTCAATGGCATCGCCCGTATTCTCGACGCCGTCATCGATTTTCTCACCCGCCTCTTCGAGAGGACCCTGCTCGTCACAGCCGGGCAATACGAATAGAAGCGTACTGGCAAACAGTGCAGCTACGACAGTTTGATGGATTCTCATAAACGTGTTGCTCCGGTGGAATGGGTGGGGCGGGGTTGCATATCGCGTCACTTTATACGCATGTCGTTTCGGACCGAGGTCACGCCTTTAACATCACTGGCGATAGAGACAGCCGTGTCCATTGTGTTCCTCGAGTCGACGAACCCGCTGAGCTGTACAACACCCTTGAAGGTTTCGACGCTGACGTCGCTGGCGCTGACATCGGAGGCGTCGACCAGGGCCGCTTTGACGCGGGTAGTAATCACGGTGTCGTCAATGTATTCGCCTGTGCTTTCGCTGGTCGCGCTTCCCGCACAGCCAAAGGTGGTAATCAGGACTACCGCAAGCAGTGAAGCGCAGATTGCTTTTATGGGGTTCATTGTGGTCTCTCCCTGGGTAAACTGCATCAGGTGTCATGATGAGGGACCGCTGCGACTTTATCTGTGCGCCGGCGTACGCAGCTGACAAACTAATCCTTCATGAACCGTTGATACCCCTGTTCGTTGCCGGGCAGACGGCGGATGGTCAGTGCGACAGACTCTATTCTCTTCTCGCGGGGGCCGCACAGGCTTCCTTCCATGTCCAACCAAAGCAGAAGGGAACACCATGAACGATTCAGTCAGCAGCGGTCACGCCACCACAGACCGGCTTTCAGATCAGGCGCACGAGTCAGTAGATCGTATCGCCAGGACAGCGGGTAAGGGTGAGGAGAAAATCCGCCATGAAGCGGGGAGCGCCGAGGCCCGCGCGCGGGAAGCCGGGCAGAGAGTCAGGGAGCGTATCGATGAGACCCTGAACAGTGTCAACGTTTTCGTGCGGGAAAATCCGATAATCTCCCTGGGCCTCGCATTTGCTGCAGGCACTTTTCTGAGCGCATTGAAGCGTCTCCGGTAGTAGGGCGTAAAGCCCTCATACCCCTACGCTTTTGCTTCCCGGTTGCTGAGCGTGTGCTTCAGGCTGGCCTTGATCTCGCTCCAGATGGCAACAAAGAAGGCTGTCAGGGGAACCGCGAGAATCATGCCTATCACACCGTTCAGTACGGTACCCCAGAAGAACAGGGAGATGATAACAAGGGCCGGATGCAGGCCGGAGCGGTCCGCCATGATTCTCGGAGTGAGCAGCCAGCTTTCTATCAACTGCACGCCGGCGAATACCAGCCCCGCCAGAGCCAGTAACTCAATACCCCCATCTGGCTGAAGGTATGCCATGGGCAGGACCACCATCAGCCCGATCAGTGACCCCAGGAATGGCACTATGTTCAGCATTCCGAGCACCAGCCCGAGCACGACACCGAATTCCAGGCCGATCAGCGTAAAGCTGATGGAGTACAGAGCGCCCATGCTCATCGCGATGATCAACTGCCCCTGGAAAAACGTTGTGATGTACTCGACAAACACCTCCATGAAGTACATTGATTTTTTCCGGGTGCGCTCGTGAAAAATCGACAGTAACTCGGAAACCTGGGCACGCAGAAGATCACCGGAAAGCAGGGCAAAAAACAGAAACAATGGCATGAACACGAAAGCGGATATCATTCCCAGATAGGACATTACGGTGCTGCCCGTGCTTTCGAGCAAAGGAACAGCATCTTCGGCCTCGCTGCCCTGCATTCTGCTGGAAATCATGCCGCTGACCTCCGGGTAGTGAAAATCGAGGTATTCCAGCCAGCTCTTCAGCACATCGGGTAGCACCGTCATCAACTGGACAATCTGACTGACTACAACGGGAACAAGCAGAACGAGAACACTGCCGATACCCAGGAAGAAGACCAGCAGCAGGCCAATTATCACCGGCAGGCGGGGCAGTCGCAGTCTCCTCTCGAGAAAACCTGCCACCGGGTAGAGTACAAGCGCGAGGACGCCGGCTACAGCGAGTGAGAGAAGTAGATTGTAGAACGCGTTGAGAATCCAGCCGAACGTCCATACGGCCATGATGGTCAGCGCTGCCAGCGTGACCATCGACAGCAGGACGGCGGTATAGCGGAAGAGGCGAAGCTCTACCGGATTGAACAGTCGCTTGCCGTGTCGCGGTGGTGATGCCCGCGGTAGGTCAGCCACAGTCAGGCTGGATTCCGTGTCTCTGATCAGGCATTTGAACGGGCATTGTTAATCGCTCTACCGCAGCGTCGCCGGTGTTGCACGTCAGGCCCTGGAACCGCGTTGGAACAGGCTGAGAATAGCGAGCAGTATGATCGCGCCGATCAGCGAAACCACGAAACTCATGATGGTGATGCCGTCGTTGATTGAGCCCGCTCCGATCAGAGGACCAATAAGCCAGCCACCTATCATTGCGCCGACAATTCCGACAACGACGTTTAGGATGATACCCTGCCGTCCGTCAGTGCCCATGATCATGCTCGCGATCCAGCCGACGATGCCGCCCATGATGAGCCAGATTATAATACCCATGATTTATACCTCCAGATAAAGTTGACGCGTCAGGCGCCAATACATGAAGCCTACGACTAACGTCGCCCGATCACCGTGCGATAGCGTACGTGAAGCCTAGAAAGCGGATATGCCTGTCGCATAAAGAAACGGCAGAGACTTTCGCCCCTGCCGTTTCTCCTTTCAGCTAGCAGCAGGATGGACGTCTCAATCCTGCTCTTCGTACTCCGGCGCAGAGCGCAGGTCTTCACGAGTTGCCTTGATGCGCAGTTCCAGATCATCGGAGTCATCAGCGTCCATTTCGGCACCTGATTTCCCGTATTCGCCTGAACGTTTTACGTCATCCCAGCCAATGGCGACATTCTTCTCGCCCATGCCGAGGATACCGCCAACGCCGACCACGATGGCCACTACCTGGCCGTCCTTGTCGATGATCAGATCATTTATTGAGCCGACCTCTTCGTCATCGGTAGTCTTGACGCTGGTGCCAATGAGATTGCTTGCATGCATGCCCTTGTCAGGGGTCGAGCCCATGTAGCCACGATTCTGCATTCGAGACTGGTCCCGGTTGCTCTGACGATCTGCCACTGTCTTTGAGTCAGATCTGTCATAGCCCTGCTTGCTTTTTGCGTCCTGAGTGCTGACGGCGCCGGACTGCCTGGCGTCCTTGTCGTGCTGCATGCTCTGGCTCTTTCGATCCATGTCCTTGTCGGTTGGGTGCTGGGCCAGAACTGACCCTGCTCCAAACGTTATTACTGGTGTGACCAGCGCACATAAGGCGAGTGAATGTAGCTTCTTCATTTGAATCTCCTTCGGAAATCGCGTGTGTTGGTCCGGCACGAGCCCATTCCAACCGCTTCATCACAGCTCTTCGTCTCCGGCATCATTACCGGAAAGGTTACTGAATCGCCACGTGAGGTGGTATTCAGGATGAATAGTGAGAGTAAGCCAGGGGCGCCCGCCTGTCGGTTCGTTGACGCACCAAGACCGGAGCGCGGCCCGGTCCAGGCGGAGCCGTCGCCGCTAATTCCCGTCAACCATCTTCACCACGCGAAGTTCCAGTCGTTTCACCTCGCGCAGTACCCGGTTCGCCTCAAAGTGGTCGCCCATGAAGCCACGCAGAAATGTCCCGATCTGTACCGCGATTATTGCGACAACACCGCAGCGCACGGCGGCGAGCAGCGCAGTGGACGTATACATCTGCCACACTGCCCATATGGCTGCTGCGAAGCAGGCAATCTGCACGCTCATCACCAGCCACATGACCCAGCCAAGTGAGCCGCGAAACAGACCGAACGCCTGGCGGAAGTAGCCGGGTTCGCGTCCGTAGCGTGACAGCAGGGCCTCGTCCTCCTCGCTCAGGGCGCGTTCAATCATATCGTCGATGTCGCTCATGGTGTTTCTCCTGTGAAATGATCGCGTAGTGTGTTGCGCGCCTGCATCAGACGCGTCTTTACCGTGCCCGGTGGGACGCTCATCGCGACTGCGATCTCGGCCACGCGCAGGCCCTCCAGATAAAACAGTGCCGCGGTGGCGCGCTGCGCCGCCGTAAGCGTCTGCATCCCCTGTGTAATTCGCGCCAGGTCTGCCACCGTCTCCGGGCCGGGCGTAATCGCCCCTTCCTGCTGCTCATGCCTCACCGCCGCGTCCTCGCGTGCGCGTCGCCTGCTTTTCGCACGCAACGAGCGTGCGCAGCGGCGTGTCACAATGCGGTAGGCCCACGCTGGGAAGGCTTCGGCATGCTCCAGGCCGGGCAGGCCGCGGAGAATTTCCGACCAGGCATCCTGGGTTATGTCGTCTGCCATATCCGGGTTCCCGCTCAGGCGATAAGCATGTGACCAGAGTCGGCCATGCCAGCGCCTGCAGAGCATCTCGAGCGCTTTCCTCTCACCGGTCCGCGCCGCCGCTGCCAGGTAGGCGTCAAGCGCTCTGTCCCTATCGCTTCGCATCAGTTCTCAGTCCGTTTTCGCGGTCCTCCTGTCTATAGTGCCGTGTAGGCGCCAGTTGGTTCATTCTGTCGATGGGCCGATTTCCCGCCAGGCCTTGATTGAGATCATGGCTCCGGACCGGCTCATCCTCCAGACTTTGCTGATACGCCGCGCGCCGTGTGATCGCTATGTGAGGGAGGCAGCTATGACAAAAGCACCATTCAGACAGCGCTCGCTACCCGCTATCGCGCTTCTGGTGGGGCTGGTAGCGTCGCTTCTGGCGCTGGCGCCGGCCGCGGAACTCCCACCGCCGCC
>JAWLGG010000218.1:0-5441 GCA_041685155.1 Chromatocurvus sp. | reverse complement strand
GGGGTGACGACCGCATGCCCGCGCAGCCTGTCGCGCGCAAGTCGTATGTGTGCGGGAGTCAAGTCCATGGGGCAACCTTTCATCAGGGGTAGTGTGTAGAACAGATGCAGCCGCGATCGGCAAGGCGATCCGCGCGTTGCAGTATCTTACCCTGCGTCCGGCCTGCCTGCATCGCCCGATGCGCAAGCTCCGAGCAGCCCGCGCGCCGCTTCGACAATGCCGTCACGGTCCGGCAATACGGTATACGCAGCGTCGCCAAGGGGAATGTAGCTGTCCAGAGCCGTGATCCGGGCAGCCTCGAGATCGGGCAATGCTTCAGCGAACAGGGTCATCAGGGCTTCGCTGACCGAGCCTGACCGGCGGCATTCATCCACCACCAGAACATGCTCACAGTCACCAAGCGCTGCCAGCAAGGATGACTCCGGCAGTGGGTGCAGCCAGCGCAGGTCGATAAGCCGCACCTCGATGCCGTCTTCGTCTCGCAGACGATGTGCGGCCTGTGTGGCGAGGTAGTAGCCGTTGGCGTAGCTGACGATGGCGAGCCGCGTGCCGCTGCCGCTGGTGTGTACCTCGCCCGGGGCGATGGGCGTGGCGAGGGCCGGCGCCTGATAGGTGGCGGCCCAGGCGTTGTCATCCGGATGGCGAAGGTCACTGGTCATGTACAGTGCAATCGGTTCGAGAAACACGACGACACGGCCTTCGCGATGGGCCAGGTCCGCACAGGTACGGAGCAGGCTCGCCGCCTCGCGACCGGAGCTGGGCGATACCAGCACGAGTCCGGGGATATCCCTCAGGACTGCCACGGAATTGTCGTTGTGGAAGTGGCCGCCGAAGCCCTTCTGGTAGGCCAGTCCGGCAACGCGCACCACCATGCCGTTGCTGAACTGGCGATTGGAGAAGAAGGACAGGGTCGCGGCTTCACCGCGCAGCTGGTCCTCAGCATTGTGCAGGTAGGCGAGGTACTGGATTTCCGCAATGGGCAGGTAGCCGCACTGGGCGAGGCCCATGGCCAGGCCGAGAATGCTCTGCTCGTCGAGCAGGGTGTTCATGACCCGCGCCGGCCCGAACCTGTCCAGCAGCCCGCGGGTGACACCGTAGACGCCCCCTTTCCTCGCGACGTCCTCGCCGAACACGATCGCACCGGGGTACTGCAGCATCACATCCGCCAGCGCCAGATTGATGTGCCGCGCCATGCCGAGTGGCCGGTCGAACTGGCGGACCTCGCGCCCGAACACTGCGCGCCGCCGCGCTTCATCGGGAGGCGGTTGCGGGGCGTCAGCCGAGGGTATTGGCAGCAGGCTCTCCATGACCTCGGCACTGCTGGTCAGCTTTGGTTGCGTGACAACTTCCTGCGCCAGTGTCTCGATCCGTGACGCTTCGCGCAGGTAGGTATCGACGATCTGCGCCGCCGTCATCAGACCGCGGTCGATCAGCGTGCTGGCCGTGGCCAGCAGCGGGTCCCGCGCCTCATCAGCGCGAATCCGTGCCTCGCTCCGGTAGCCGGTCTCGGCGTCCGTGCCGGCATGGCCCAGCAGGCGCACTGTCCTGAAATGCAGGAACGCGGGACGACGCGTGAGGCGCACGTGGTCACGGGCAAGGCAGGCGGCGCGGTAGGTATCCAGAAGATCGAGCCCGTCGCAGCCGACATAGTGCAGAGCCGGGCGCGCGCGCACACTGGATTCCAGCCAGCCGTCGGGAGTCGGTGTCGAGATGCCGATGCCGTTGTCTTCGCAGAGGAACAGCAGCGGCATGGGTGAGCCCTGGTACGCCGCCCAGGCTGCGGCGTTTATGGCACCCTGCGCGGTGGAATGATTGAAAGAGGCGTCCCCGAAGCTGCAGACCACCAGGCTGTCGTCGGCGAGGCCGACGTCGCGGTGCGCCACGCGTCGATACAGGCCGAGCGCGTGTGCCGCGCCCATGGCCTTGGGCAGGTGCGAGGCGATGGTGCTGGTCTGCGGTGGAATCCAGTGCGCGCGCGAGCCAATGACCTTGTGGCGGCCGCCGGATACCGGGTCGTCGCGGCTGGCGGTGAAGGCGAGGAGGGCGTCGCGCACCGCGTCGCCGACGGGGCTCTGACGCTGGCGTGTGAGGGCGAATGCACAGCTGCGGTAGTGCAGGAACGCCGGGTCGTCGACGCGCAGCGCGGCCGCTACCGCTGCATTGCCCTCGTGACCGGCGCTGCCGATGGTATAGAAGCTCTGGCGGTCCCGGGCCAGGCGACGCGACGTGATATCCAGCAGGCGACTGCTCAGCTGATCGGCATAAAGCGCAATGAATGCGTCATCGCCAAGCGTTGTCTGCACGCTGGAGGGCGGTGGCAGCCGGCCTTCATTGAGGCGTGTAATGAAGAGCCGGTGCAGACGCTCCGCGGCGCCTTCCGCCTGCCCCTGCCCGGAGGATGTCGCGTCGGCCATGGGTCAGATATCGAAGCGGATACCCTGGGCCAGCGGCAACTCCCTGGAATAGTTCACCGTTGACGTCATTCGACGCATGTAGCCTTTCCAGGCGTCCGAGCCCGATTCGCGTCCGCCGCCCGTCGCTTTCTCGCCACCGAATGCGCCACCCACTTCCGCGCCGCTGGTACCGATATTGACATTGACGATGCCGCAGTCCGCGCCGATGGCTGACGTGAAGGTCTCGGCCTCGCGTATATCGGTGGTAAAGATTGCCGCCGACAGGCCCTGGGGTACGTCGTTCTGCAGTCGAATCGCCTCGCCGAGGGTTTCGTAGGCATAGACGTAGAGAATCGGCGCAAAGGTTTCTTCCTGCACGCTTTGCAGGCTCGGGGGCATCAGCGCCAGTGCCGGTGTCACGTAGCAGGCATCGGCGCAGCCCGGGATGTCGACGGCGTCGCCGCCGACCACCTGGCCGCCGGCGTCGCGAGCCCGGGTCAGGGCCTCCTGCATGGCGTCAAGGGCGTCGCGATCGATCAGCGGCCCTACCAGCGTGCCATCATCCCGGGGATCGCCGATGCTCACGCGGGCATAGGCTGCGCTGAGTGACTTGACGACGCGTTCATGAATGCTCTGGTGCACGAAGACCCGGCGGGTGCTGGTGCAGCGCTGTCCCGCCGTGCCAACGGCGCCGAAGGCAATGGCGCGCACGGCCAGGTCGAGATCGGCTGAGCGTGCGACAACGATGGCGTTGTTGCCACCCAGTTCCAGAATGCTGCGGCCGAAGCGCTGGGCTACCGTCGGTCCGATCTCGCGTCCCATCCTCGTGCTGCCGGTCGCGCTGATCAGTGGCAGACGGGTATCGCGCGCCAGTCTGTCGCCGGCGGCGTGGTCGCCGATCACGACCTGGCCCAGATGCGCGGGCGCGTCACCGAAAGCCGTGCAGGCCCTGTCCAGCAGGTGCTGGCAGGCCAGTGCGGTAAGGGGGGATTTCTCTGAGGGCTTCCAGATGACGGGATCGCCGCAGACCAGGGCGAGTGCCGTGTTCCAGGACCAGACCGCCACCGGAAAATTGAATGCGGTGATGACACCCACCGGCCCCAGGGGATGCCAGAGTTCCTGCATGCGGTGGCCGGGGCGTTCGGAGGCAATGTTCAGGCCATAGAGCTGCCGGGACAGGCCGACCGCAAAGTCGCAGATATCGATCATTTCCTGCACCTCGCCGAGCCCCTCCTGCAGAATCTTGCCGCACTCCAGCGTGACCAGTCGACCCAGGTCTGCCTTGTGGGTTCGCAGTTCATTGCCCAGCAGGCGCACCAGTTCCCCACGCCGCGGCCCCGGCACCTCCCGCCATGTGTGAAAAGCCGTTACCGCCTGTGCGATGGTGGTCTCGAGGTCCTCGTCGCTGGCGCGGGGAAGGCGGGCGATCTCCGCGCCATCAATCGGCGAGGTCACCGGGAGGTCGCCCTGATCGAGGCTTTGCGTAGCGACTCCCATCCGCCCGAGAGTGGCGAGAAGGTCGTCTCGTGTGCTGCCGTGGTCGGTCATGCCGCAATCTCCTTGAAGGTTTCCTGCGCAAAGTTACAGCCAAAGCGGTTGCGGATAAATGCGTCGAAGGGAATATCCTCCTGCCGTATCAGGCCGCTCCGGGGCAGCGTGCCGTCAGCGAGGAGATCCAGCACCGCGCAAACGCCGGAGGCCGTGGTGATCTGTATCGCGCTGCGCTGACGTCCATTGATCTCGCGCCCGTACACCTTGTTCACGTAGGACTGCTGTTCGAAGACACCATCGCGGATACCACTCACCGTGACGAAGATCAGTACCACGTCCTGCAGCGTCATGGGCAGCGCCTGCTCCATCAGTTCCTTGAGCAGTTCCTGCCGGTCCTTGAGGCGCAGGTCATTCAGCAGCATTTTCATCATGTCGCGATGCCCTGGATAGCGTACGCTGCGGTAGTTGAGGTTGCGTACCCGGCCGGCCAGGGTTTCGCACAGGGTCCCCAGGCCCCCGGAGGTATTGAAGGCTTCGTAGTCCATGCCGTCCAGGGAGAAGGTCTCCAGCTCTTCCAGGGGCGGTACGCTGACCAGCTTGCTTTCGACGATGGCCTCGCAGGGTTCGCAGTACTCGTTGATCAGGCCCTCGACGGACCAGGTGATGTTGTATTTGAGTGCGTTCGACGGGTAGCGGGGCAGGGCGCCGACGCGCATGTGGACGTTGTGCAGCGTATCGAAAGACCGCGTCAGGTCGTAGGTCACCATGGTGATGAAGCCCGGGGCGAGTCCGCTCTGCGGGATGAAGGCACTGCTGCCCTTTTCGGCGAGCTCGCGGACGACACGGGTGGAGGCTATGTCCTCGGTGAGATCCAGGTAATGCACGCCGGCGGCGGCCGCTGCCGTTGCGACGGCTGCGGTGAGCTGGAACGGCATGGCGTTGATCACCGCGAAGTGCCCGGCCATGCCGTTTCTGAGTGCAGCGTGGTCGGTGACATCCACCCGCAGGGCGGTGACCGCGGCATCCCCCGGGAGAGCGTCGAGGCTGGCATCGCTGACATCGGCGATGGTCACGGCGTAGTCACCGCTGCCGGCCAGGAATTCGCTGATCACGGCGCCGATCTTTCCGGCGCCCACGAGAAAGATGTTTTTCATCGGTCTACTCCGGAGTATGTCGTGAGCTCTCAGGCTAAGCGTGGACTGCGTCGAAAAACAGGGACAGATCTGCTAATTTGTACAGGCCGAGTTATCATAACGACGGAAAATCCTACAGAATGCTAGGAAAAGACCTCGATGAGGCACTGCTGCATCAGCTGCAACAGAATGCCCGCGTGAGTATCGCGGAGCTTGCACGGCTGCTGTCAGTGTCTCGCAGCACTGTTACCGAGCGCATCGCCCGCCTCGAAAAGCGCGGGGTCATCCGTGGCTACACGGTTGTGCTGGGGGAGGATGTCGTGCGACGGCGCGTGCGTGCACACATCATGGTCAACGTCTCCGCCGGGCATGCGACCGGCCTGGTGCGGGCACTGCGTCGCATGCCGCTGACTGCATAGGCACG
>JAWLGG010000217.1:0-5448 GCA_041685155.1 Chromatocurvus sp. | reverse complement strand
CTTCTCCGGGGCTGATGCCGCCTTCTGCCGCAAGGCAGTCGCGAGCGGGTCAAGCCTTCGCTATGTGCCGGATGCCGTGGTGGAACACCCTGCCCGCAACAGCTGGCAGGCCCTGGCCACGAAGGCGAGGCGGGTCAAAGGCGGGCAGCTCACCGGGGGCACGCAAAGGCAGCGGGCACTTTGGCTGCTGCGCACCTTCACGCCGCCCGTGATTGCCTTCTGGCGATTCATGAATACACCTGACCAGCCGCTGCAATACCGGTTGACAGCCGTTGCCGTGCAGTTGCGCATCTGGGGAATGGAGATGACGGAAGCCACGCGCCTGATGGCCAGAGGCGTGGCTGAGCGCAGATAGCGCAGGAGACCAGCCCTCTGGGCGATGGTTTTCCGGCGTCGGAGTTGGGGTCGCCGAGAGGGCTCGGCTCCTACGGTGCTGATCGACGGCGCGCATTTTTTGGATACGAATGAATCTTCTTCGGGAACACAATCAGTTCTGGTTCTGGACGGCGCGGATCCTCCGCCAGTTCCTGCGCGTGCGCCCTGGCGCGACGCTGCTCGTGATCGGCAGCACCGCCGCGGCCCGCGTCACACGCATTCTCGCGTTCTTCCTCCCGCTCAAGGTCATCCTGCTTGCGGGAAACCCCGGCGTTCCGCGCTACTTCCCCTTCATCTCACCCGATGAAAAGACAGGATGGATCATGGGACTCACGGTTGGCGCCTTCGTCGCGTACGGCCTGACGCTGCTACTACAGACCATCTCAGAGCGCTGGTCGCGCGATGCCGGGCGGGACATCTTGCAGGGGGCAAACCGGATCAGCCTGCACGCCCGGCAGGAGGACGAAGCCAAGTCGGCCTTCGCCGATTTCTCGGGCGTGGCCGCGTCAATCGTATTCGTGGGACTCGCGGCGGTGGCCCTTTACTGGCTTAACCCGCCGCTGCTGGGGTTCCTGGCCAGTGCCATTCTACTGATCTACCTGTTCAGCGCCTGGGCTTTGCGCAGTGAAGCCATACCACCACCCCGCCTCAAGGCCTGGATAGGGGAAAGCACCAAGGCCTACCTGGGCATTGCCGGCTCGCTGACATTCTTCGGCGCCTTCCTGGTGATCCTCGCCCCATTCTTGCTCGGCCGCGGCGGCAACATCCTCATCGCCATTCTCAGCATCCTGCTTACTCAGCAGGTCCTGGGAAACCTGTCGCGCATGGCGAAGACGGCTGCCTCCCTGCAAACCTCACGCAGCCGCATCGATCCCCTGATCTACCCCAGCGTGCAGCTCACGACGCCGGATGAGAGAGGGGTTGCCGTCACGCTGCGAGCGCTGTTCGCGAAGGAACGGCGCCAGACTGAGAGCTTCGCCGCGCTCGCCCGGGCCACCCCGCTGGCAGGACCGGTGAGCGTAGCCTGGCAGGACCCCAGGCTCGCCGGCGCCAAGACCCTGCACCTGATCGAACACGACTGCGAAAACCGGCCGCTCCGGCACTTCCAGCAGCAGATCTTTCCGCCCCGCCAGATCGACCAGATCGAAAACGAAGCCTTCCTATTCCAAAACGTTCCGCGGGAACGCCTGCTCGCGCCACACGCATTCATTGCCTTCGAAGAGGCCGACTTCCGCTGTCAGATCTGCGCGTACGGCGACGGTCTCTGCGTCCCTGCCAAAGAATGGAAGGCGGTGCATAACCAACTGCTGCAGCACATCTGGTCCTACCGGCCCGCCCAGGCCCTCGTCCGCAGCTACCGCGGCTCGCGACCCTTGTTGCACCAGCGCCTGACCGAGGGGCTGTACCAGCGACTGGAAATCGCGATCGATACACTGGAGGAAAACGCGCTCCTGGCACGCTGGCGGGAAGAGCTCCCGCGGTTGCGTCTGCTCGTTCAGAAACAGCCGCGTGTACTCCACAACCCGGATCTGAACCCTGGCAACGTCGCCCGAGATGGCGACGGCCACCTCATCATGGCCTGGGGCCGCTGGACGCTGGAGCCGCTCGGTGCCGCAATGTTCCTAGCCGGAATGTACCCAAAAGGCGGCGAGTTACTCGAGTCCCTGCGCCCGCTGCGCCCGGATTTCCAGAAACGTCGTTGGGAAGGCGACCTGCAGATCACTGCCCTTTGCCAGCAACTGGAACAACAGATCAATCGTGAACAATACAAGGCCGCACTGCAAACGATGGCAGCCGTGCTTGCACAACCCCAACTGACAGACGGCCCCGAAATCGAAATGCGCGCCGCATCCATGTAGGCGGCCAGAGGCTGACCTCCTACTCCATGGCACAGGGTATACCTGCTAACCTGCCATCCCATGCCACCACATCCCATGATCCACGAAAACCACCTTCGAAGGCGTCCCATCCATGCCGATTGATGCCCCCACCGCAAAGGCCCTAGAGAGTCTTGAGCCCATATTTGATCGTCTCGACCTGGACGCCTGCCTGCGCAATCTGAAGGAAACCTGGGCGGTCAACGCCATCGATGAAGGAAGCGGTTCGCAGAGGACACAGGCGCTCTACACCTACGCCCGCCCGGAATATGCGGTGGCACAGGCAATTGCTGATGGTGCCACACCCGACGAGGCCCTCAGTGAGTGGCAGTCTGCTATCCACAAGATGCTGGCTGAAGTCCGCCCAAAGAGGCGCCATATCCTACTGGTGGAGGCCATCAGCGCTTTACGCCACGCAGGTGCCCCCCTTCCGGGGCAACCGAGCAGCTGGCCTGATGGTGACCGCCATCTGGAAGCCAACGGGGGCATCAGCCCGCTTGACCTCGCTCTGGCAACGCTCGCGGTGTATCAAACCGGCGAGGTTCGACAACTTCTCGGCGAGCTTGCCGCAAGCACCGTCCCGCTGCCGGGCTGGAACGAGCCGCCGCGTCTAGATCTCCAGCGAATCCACGAGGATCTGAAAGCGCTCCCCACGCAGACCCAGCTCAAGGACACCCAGGAGGAGAATGATCTCCTGCTCCTGCAACTGCACCATGTTCAGGAAGAACTGGAGGAGTATTACCTACGCCACCTTGAACTGGAGCGTAAAACCCGGGGTCCCGAGCCTAAGAAAGAAAAAACCTCGGTCCGAGACCTTGAGCGGCGGGTCCAGCTCATCGAGAACTCCACCTCGTGGCGGCTCACCGCCCCTCTGCGGCTGTTCTCCAAAATACTGTCCAGAAAAAAAGGCCCCAACGCGGCTCCTAACGCTTCAGCGCCTGAAGAGAAGCGAATCCGATATCTGCAGCGACGCGTCGAGCAGTTGGAGACCTCGACCTCCTGGAGGGTTACCGCTCCCCTGCGCGCGGTCGGTCTCCTTTTCAAGGGCGGACCAAGCACACCCGCGGCGTTCTTTCCCCTCGCTCACCGTAAATCGGCGCACGAAGAAGCCCACAAACACATAAAATCCTTAGAAGGCCAGCTCACACAGGAGTCCGAAAACCGCCGCAAGGCAGAACAACTTGCCGAGGAACGCAGCCGCCAACTCTCACAAGAATCCGAAAACCGCCACAAGGCCGAACAATTCGCCGAGCAACGCAGCCGCCAACTCTCACAAGAATCCGAAAACCTCCGCGAGGCAGAACAACTTGCCGAGGAACGCAGCCGCCAACTCTCACAAGCATCCGAAAAACGCCGCAACGCCGAACAACTCGCCGAAGAACGCAACCGGCAACTGGCCGAGCTCCAGCGGCAGCTCCATCAAGGCCAGCAGGAGCGCGACGAACTCCACGCCCGACAAACCCTGTTACAGGAGGAACTCATCCGCGCCGAAGCCCAGATCAACCTCATCAAGGATCTCTTACTGAAAGAAGAGAGCCTATGACAAAGAGCGGTAATAACGGGAAACTACCTGTATGAAGCCGCCACCTTCGCCGCTACCCGATCAACTCTACCAACCAGCACGTGCGCCTGGGGCCCTCCATCTTTCCGCAATCTCATTGCAAAGTACTGTCGGCGACACTGAGCGTACGCCACTCCCATGATTGACGAAGGAGCACCAATCGTGCCCCGCCTTGAGATGTTTCAGAACCGCCATCAAGGCCAACGAGCGGTTCTCGTGGCCAATGGGCCTTCGCTCAATCTGATGGACCTAGGCTTCTTACGCCGCGAAATCGTAATCGGCCTAAACAAGATCCACCTCGGCCTTCATCGTTTCCGTTTTTATCCCCGCTATCTAGTGTCCGTGAACCCTCTTGTGATCGAGCAGGCCGCAACAGACATGCGGCGCATGAATTGCGTGAAGTTCATCAGTGAGACCGGGAAATACGCGCTTCCTGAGGACGCGTTGACACATCACATCAAGACCCGAAATCTACCGTGTCGATTCTGTGGGGACATCACTCAAGGCGTAAATGAAGGTTCTACGGTCACTTACGCGGCCTTACAGATCGCTTTCTACATGGGCTTTCACGAAGTCATCATAGTCGGCATGGATCACCGCTTCAAATATGAAGGCAAACCCAATCAGGAGCAAATCGTCGAAGGTGCTGATGACAATCACTTCTGCCCAGAGTATTTCGGCGGCGGTCAGCGGTGGCAGAACCCGGACCTGCTGAGGTCCGAGGAATCATATCGTTTGGCGAGGCAAGCGTTTGAGGCCGACGGCCGCCGCATCATCGACGCCACTGTCAACGGCGCATGCACCATCTTCGAGAAACGCGACTACCAGACCCTGTTCGGAACCACCCCATGACCTACCCCCACCGCATTCCACTGCAATTGCTCGGCCAATCCGGCTGCCGCATGCAGTTCCCTGGCGCTACCGTGTACGTGGATCCGTACCTCTCCAACTCCGTTCAGGAACTCGACGCCCCGGATCTCGAACGCCTCGTCCCACGCCCCTACCCGCCCCAAGCCGTGCAGGATGCGGACTGGGTGCTGATCACCCACGAACACATCGACCACTGCGACCCGCACACCATCCCTGCCCTGGCGCAGGCCTCACCACAAGCAAAGTTTCTGGCGCCCGCGCCGGTCGTCAAAATCCTGCAGGCGTGGGGAATCGAGCAATCCCGGATCGTGGAAGCGCCAGAGGCCGACTGGCTGGAACTGGCGAACGATCTGCGGGTGCGCGCCATCCCCGCCGCCCATCCGGAGATCGAGCGCGACGCACACGGTTCGCTCGCCTACGTCGGCTATGTCATCGACGTCGGCGGCCGCCGCATCTACCACGCCGGCGACACCTCGGTGCGGCAGGAGATCATCGACGCCCTGCAAGCCCTGGGCGGCATCCACACGGCGTTTCTTCCGGTCAACGAACACAACTTCTTCCGTGGCCGGCGCGGCATCATCGGCAACATGTCGGTTCGCGAAGCCTTCCTGTTCGCGGAGGAGATCGGCGTCCGCCAAGTGGTTGCGGTGCACTGGGACATGTTCGCGGCCAATGCCGTGGACCCCGACGAGATCCGGTTGATCCACCACCGAATGGACCCGGATTTCTCCCTGCTGCTACGCCCTTCAGCCATCAACGTCGCCG
>JAWLGG010000216.1:0-5488 GCA_041685155.1 Chromatocurvus sp. | reverse complement strand
GGGAACCTCTACGAGCGCCTGCGGGCAACGGTTGCCGACGCCCCGATCCCGACAAAGGCGGGGCCCATTGCCGTCACCGTCAGCATCGGGGTCGCGCGCGGGACAGGCGCGAGTACGGTTGACGACCTGATCGCCGCCGCGGACATCGCGCTCTACCAGGCGAAGGCAGCTGGCCGGAATCGGGTGGTGGAGACGGGAGCCTTGGGAAGCAAGAGTGGCATTGATGGGGGCATATGATCTAAGGTTGAGGCAGAATCATGATACATGACCATACCGGGGACTTTCCGACAGCAGCCAACGCCGCACCAGTTCAGCGCAGCGCGGAAAGGGAAGCGTGCCGCCCCGGGCTGGCCGAGTCGCTGCCCCGAACCACGCTGGACGCCCTCTCCGCGCACATCGCCGTCCTGGATGAAGACGGCGGCATCATCGCGGTCTCCCCTTGCGTATTGAGTTTATGGTCATTCACGTGCCATGCTCATCCAGTGGACAGGGGTATCTCGCCAATCGCCAATTAATTCTAGCCGCCCAAGTGCCATAGCTCGGCTTTTATGAGTGGTCACAGCAGGATGTAGAGCCAGATTGGGATGGTGATCACGCTCAGTGCCGTGCTGACCACCAGCATCGCCGCGACAAATCCCTCCTCGACGCCGATCTCGCGCGAGATGACATAGCTGGCGACCGCGTTGGGGGTGGCGGTCAGCAGCACACAGATCCCGCGCGTGGCCGGGGCCGCATCCGGCAGGAACCAGAGGAAAAGCAGATAGAGCAGCCCCGGCAGCAGCACCAGTTTGGCCAGCACCACCATGGCCAGCGCCTGGCGGTGATGGACGACCCCGCCGAGGTGCAGCGAACCGCCGATGGTCAGAAGCGCCAGCGGCAAGCCCATCTCGCCCAGCAGCTTAAGAAAGGCATCGGCCAGCCGCACCGCGCTGCCGAGCACCACTGGCAGTGCAAGGGTACCGTCGTCCGCGCGCCACCCTTCGGCCACGAGGGAGAACACCACGCCGACCGCTGCCCCGAGGATCACCGGGTTCATCAGGACCTGTCGCAAGCGCGCCCCACGCGAGTGCCCGGGCATTGCGCCGTAGCCCCCGATCAGCAGGAACCCGAGGAAGACGAAGGCGGGCATCACGAACGCATTGTAGATGGCTGCCAGCGCGAGGCCTTCGTCGCCGAAGGCGCTTTGCGACAGCGGGAAGCCGATATAGGTTACATTGGCCCAGAAGGTACCGAAGACGAATGCCGCCGCCATGCCCTGCCGGTAGCGGCAAAGGCGCGCGAGCAGGATATAGATGACCGTCACCACGGCAATTGCGACCAGCGGCGTCAGCACCAGGTGCGGGTTCCAGAAGCTGGCGAAGCGCTGCCGGGCCACGCCACGGAACACCAGGATCGGCAGGGCGATGCGGTACACCAGCCAGTTCGCGAACTGGCGGCGGTCCTCGTTGAACAGCCCGGTGTACTGCAGGAGCTTGCCGACCCCCACCACCCCGAACACCGGCAGGCAGATGACCAGCACATCAAGTGCACGCTGAAATTCAAACATGTCGCCCTCTCCTTTCTATAGCGCGGCAGCCTGACCGCATGTGCCGCACCGGACACAGACCGCAGACCTATTCCGGATTCCGAGAACGGCGACCCTCCAGTGGCGGGCAGGCAGAGAACGGATTACGAGTAAGGAAACCACAATCGTTCAGCGTTTTCAACACTCTTGCTTGCCACCCTTACCCGCTCCCCCAGTCCTGCTCCATCACTCCCCCAGAAACTCCCGACGGAATCGCCCCGGGGGCAGGTGGTACTGCCTGCGGAACACGCGGCTGAAATAGTGGATATTCTCAATCCCGCATGTAGCGGCGATCTGCTTGATAGGCAGCAGCGTTCCGGTCAGGCGGTCGGCGGCGATGGCCAGGCGACACTGGAGAAGAAACTGCCCCGGCGCCTGGCCGGTGATCTGTTTGAAAAGTCGACGCAGATGCACCTCTGACAGGTGCAGCGCCTCAGCTTCTTCCGCCAGGCGCCAGGTCTGCCCAGGTGATTTCCGCATGCGTTCCGCCAACTGCCGCACCTGCTCATGATGAGGCGGCGCCTCTACCGGACGCGATTCCCGGTGAAGCTGCAAGAGAAGCCCCTCCAGCTTGTAGCAGGCGCTGAGCGAGTTCTGGCGGCGGAACGCTCCGACACAATCGGCGAGCTGCGCCAAAAAGGCGTGGCTGTCGTGGATCGGCAAGAGGGGCTGACTCACCGGCAGGAAACCGGTACGGATATAGCGCTGCACCCGCCCACCGGCAAAGGCCACATAATTGTGATGCCAACCATTGCCGCTGCCAAAGACGTAATCATGCCCCGGTGCTGTCAACAGAAGGGATGGGCCCTGTATCGCCCGGGGTGACTGACTGTCGATCGTCACCTCGATGGCGCCGGCATGGTTGTACTGAAGGCACCAGTACTTCCGGCCTAGCAAACGGATGGGGCGCCGGGCCCGAAGCGAAGTCCCGGCGCCGAGAATGGTCAGGTCATCGTAGTAACTTGTGATCATATTGTACAAACATTTGATCAAAGGGTTTAAAGACAACCTTATAGTATGTGGTATTCTTAGGCTTCACCAGTACAAAATGACCATAGGAGACAAAACATGAAAAATCAACTTGCCGTGCAGATGTTTACCCTGCGGGAACACACCAAGACCGCCGCCGATTTTGCTGACAGCCTGAAGCAGGTGAGTCAAATGGGATACCCCGCGGTGCAGCTTTCTGCCGTGGGCTGCATGAACGGCGACGCGCCCGAAGTGAGTGCTGCTGATGCCCGCAAAATGCTGGACGACAACGGCCTCCAATGCATTGCCACCCACCGCCCCTGGGGGAACCTGGTTGAGAAACTGGATGAGGAGATCGCGTTTCACAAGACCCTCGGCTGCAACTATGCCGCTATCGGCGGTATCAATGGCAATGACTATGAGCAGAGCTATGACGGCTACCGCAAGTGGCTTGCAGATGTCCGTCCGGTCATTGAAGGGCTTAAGGCCGAAGGCATTCAGTTTGGTCATCACAACCATGCCCGCGAGTTTTTCCGCCCCGAACGCAACGGCAAGACCCTGGAGGACATTCTGATCGAGGAAGGCGGGGAAGACCTGATGATGGAACTGGATCTGTACTGGATCGCCCACGCCGGTGTGAATCCCGAACGCATTCTTGAGCGCTGCAAAGGACGCGTCCCGGTGGTTCACATCAAGGACAAGGAAGCCCAGCTCGGCACCAATGACTGTCGCATTGCGCCCATCGGGGAAGGCGGCATGGACTGGCCCAACATCATCGCCACCGGCAACCAAGCCGGCGTCAAGTGGTACGCAATCGAACAGGACCAATGCTACCGCGACGCCTTTGACTGCCTCAAGGCCAGCTATGCGTATCTGACCGGTTTGGAACTTAACTGAGGAACTGGGGAGACAACCCATTCACTGCAAGTTGCAGGGTAGCGGTTGATTAGCCCCACACTTGGGTGCGAATGCTTGGTAGAACGCAAACAATATCATGGAGAGACAGATGGCAGCAAAACCGATTGGGGTAGGCATTGTGGGATTTGGTCGGGCCGGGGGCGGTATGCACCGCAAAGAGTTGGCCGGCCGGGAAAAGAAATTCAAAGTGGTTGCCGGCTGTGACCTGATCAAGGAGCGCCGCGAGAACATGGCCGAAATCTTCGGCTGCGCCACCTACCGGAACTATGAAGAGCTGCTCAAGGATCCCGGCGTGGAGCTTGTCGACATTGCCACGCCTTCGCCGGATCATGTGCCCATGGCACTCAAAGCGCTCAAGGCAGGCAAGAAAGTCTTTCTGGAGAAGCCGATAGCCCTTTCCTACCGGGAAGCCAAGAAGCTCCAGACCGCCACCCGGAACAAGAAAAACGACCTTTACATTCGTCACAACCGGCGGTTTGAACCGGGGTTCCAGCATGTCAGGGAAATCATCGACAGCGGTCTTCTCGGCGATGTGTATGAAATCAAGTTGCGCCGTCACAGCTATCAGCGCCGGGGTGACTGGCAGACGATTATCGCATGCGGTGGTGGGCAGTTGCTGAACTGGGGCCCTCACGTTGTGGACCACGCCCTGCGCTTCCTGGACGGCACGGTGGACTCGGTCTGGAGTGACCTACGCAAGATTGCGGCCGTGGGCGACGCGGAGGACCATGTCCATATCATTCTCAAAGGGGGCGGCAAGAAGCAGCGCGTCGTCGACCTTGAAATCAGCGGCGGTGTCGCCCAGGGCGAACCCACCTACCTCGTCTTCGGCACCCGTGGCGCCCTGACCGTAAAGGGCGATACCATCGTCATGAAATACCTGGACCCGAAAAAGAAGCTTGCGCGCGTCCGGGCCAGCAAAAAGACCCCCGGTGTCGGCAGCGGTTTTGGTGCGACAGAGGAACTCAAGTGGATTGAGAAAGAGATCCCGGTCAAACCCAAGTCCCGCTGCAGCACCTCGCAGATCTGGGATCACCTTTATGCCGCGATTCGTCAGGGCAAAACGTTTCCTATTACCCTGGATGAAGCGCTGCAAGTGATGGAGATTCTGAGCAAGGCCCGCAAAGGAACCCCGTTCACCCAGTGATCTGCCGTTTGGATGGACTCCCGATCCCCGGTCAATCCGGCACACTTCGCGCTGGGTCTGGCGTTCCGCTCGCCAATAGAAAATTCTGATTCCAGATAGTGTGTCCCCTTACCCCGTTTGTTATACCAGTGCGCACCGTTGCACCAACCAATGAATGTTACACCAAACCGCGTTTACTTACAGTAAAATAAGCACTTCCTGCGAACCCATTCCTATACCGACGATATCGGCATTGTCCGCAACCGCTCGATTCGCTACTGTAAACCCCATGAGGCCACTACAAGATCAGAACGGCGCAGAGCAAATTGCCGCCTTGCAAGCAGGCGATCCGAACGCATTTGAAACACTCGTGGACAAATACCAGCACCCCATCCTCGCCTTTGTGTACCGTATGATCGGGGATGCCGACGAAGCCCAGGATATCGCCCAAGATGTTTTTGTCCGGGCCTATCGCGCCATGCAGGCCCCACGCTTCAAACTGCGCCAGGCCTCGCTCTCCACCTGGCTCTTCCAGATTGCCCGCAATGCCTCCATCGATGCCCTCCGCAAACGCACCCGCAAACCCTTCCTGTCGCTCGAGACCTTACCCGGATTCCACGACACGACCCCCGACGCCAGCCCGACGCCCGACGAGCAGCTCGCCGCCAACGAGTTGCAGGAACGCATTACCAAAGCGCTGCTGCGCCTGCCAGCGGACCAGCGTACTGCCCTGGTGCTTTCCGTATACCACGGCCAGAGCCACCAACAAATTGCCGACATCCTGCACTGCTCCATCAAATCCGTGGAAGCCCGCATCTACCGCGCCCGTAAAAAACTCGCCGCATGGCTCCTGTAAACGCTAGCGGCACGTGCCCTATCTATGACCGAAGCTGCCCGGTTTTTGCTGTTTA
>JAWLGG010000215.1:0-5496 GCA_041685155.1 Chromatocurvus sp. | reverse complement strand
CGCCCTGGACGAAGGTCTGGTGTTCTGCTCCGATTCACGGACCAACGCCGGGCCCGACCGGGTCAGCACCTACAGCAAGATGCACCGCTTCTGCGTGCCCCACGACCGCTCACTGGTGATCCTGACCGCCGGCAATCTCGCCACCAGCCAGGCCGTCATCGCCCAGCTGCAGCGGGATATCGAGGAAGACAACGAATTCAACATCTTCAAGGCGCGCTATGTCAGCGACATCGCCGATTACCTCGGCGAGCTGAGCCTTAATGAGCAGGCCAAGTACGCCAAGAAGGGCGGTCCCAACGCCGGCTTCTCACCCAGCGCGAGCTTTATCCTCGGTGGCCAGATCAGGGGACAGCAGCCGGAACTGTACATGGTCTATCCCGAGGGCAACCACATCACCGCCTCCGACCTGTACCCCTACCTGCAGATCGGCGAGACCAAGTACGGCAAGCCCATTCTCGACCGCATCATACGGCCGCATACGCCGGTCGAGACGGCGATGCGCTGCGCCCTGGTCTCCATCGACTCCACCATGCGCTCCAACGCCACGGTCGGGCCACCCCTGGAATGCCTGTTCTACGAGAAAGATACCCTGCAGCCCTACAGCCGCTACGTCATGCTGGAGGAGAACCACCCGTACCTGGCACAGCTCAGGCAGAGCTGGGACGACAATATCCGCATGGCCTTCGACAACCTGCCCCCGCTCAGCGACGTGTTTGCAGCAGGCGAATGATACGGTCGACAAACTCCAGCTTGTTGGCGACGTGGCGGTTGATGGAGAACGGATAGGCATCCCCCAGCCCCATGCTGCGGTTCAGCTCGTTCAGCGTCGTACTGATATCCATCCACACCGAGATACGCTCTGCCATTCCCATCTCGTGCGGGGCGCGATAGACCAGGCCCTGGGTCGCGGCGGTTTCAAGGGCGTCGTAGATGTGCAGGTAGTGGCCCCAGCACTCGGCCCAGTCCTCGGTGGGATGCACGCTGGCGTAGGCGCTGATGTAGTGGTCGCGCCAGTTGGCTACCGGGCCGTTGTTGTAGTGGTACTGCAGCGCGCCGGCGTAATCGCGGCTGTCGTCACCGAAGGTCCGGCCAAAGGCCTCGCGGGTCTCCTCGTCGGGCTCCAGGCGACTCCAGAAGTAGTGGCCGGACTCGTGTCGCAGGTGACCGAGCACCGTGCGATAGCTCTCGTTCATCTGGTGGCGTACCTGGGTCCGCGCCACGTCGTCGGCCTCCAGCGTATTGATAGTAATCACCCCACCGAGATAGCCGGTGGTGGCAAAGGTCTCGGCAAACATGTCGCGGCTGCGCCCGTCCTCGATAAAGTCGAACAGCAGGCCATAGCGCGGATCGTCCCAGCCGCTGACCAGGGGCACCTCCAGCTGCATCAGCGTGAAGAACAGGCGTTTCTTGCCTTCCTCCAGCACGCGCCAGCGGCGGTCGTTGTCCGGCAGTGACTGGTTGGGCACCGTGCGATTGAACTGACAGCCAAAGCAGAGCGGATGCGACGCGGCCGCGGGACGCAGCCAGTTGCACACGTTGTAGACCTCGCCGTTGTCACAAAGGCGGAACGGCTCGCCGTCCCCGGCGCGGTAGTTGCCGTCCTCGCCCCGGGTGATGGTGCGAATATTCCGCGTGACCGGGTCAAAACCCAGCCGCGCGCCGCAGGCCACGCAGTGATCGCTGTCAAAGAAGACCTGGCTGCCACAGTCGCAGTGGAATCGCTTCATCGCGTATCGAACCGGAACCAGGTATCGCTGATCGCCGCGTGCACCTGGCTAAGGACCACCTGCAGATCGTCGATGCAGGTGTGCAGCTCATCGCGGTCGAACTTCTCCGACTCGAAGCGCCGCAGCTTGCGTCGCGCCCGATCGACCATTTTCAGCGTCTGGGTATGGTTCGCCAGCGGGCCCAGCTCCTCGCGGATGCCACGCAGGCAAAACGCCAGGGAGCGGGGGAAGGCCGGCTCGAGGAAGACGAAATCCACCGCCGCGTTCTTCTCCACCAGCGGCCCGATCATGCGCCGGTAGGCACCCAGCGCCGACAGTGATTTCAGCAGGGTGCCCCAGAGCAGGTGATCAATGGCCTGGTGCGCACCCTCCTGTTCGAGAATATCGGCAGCGCCCACGTCGATGATGCGCGTGGTCATGTCGGCGCGCTCCAGCAGCTGCCCGATCCTGACAAAGCGGAAGGTATGGTCGCGACACAGCGTACTGTTGAGCACGCTGTTGATGACCTGGCTGCGACTGACAATCTCCTGCAGGAACTGCTGCCGGTTGCGCCGACCCACCGACTTGTCGGCCTGTTCGCGGGTATAGAGATACAGCTCGTTGACCAGCTCCCAGACCTCCTCGGGCAACACGTCCCGGGTGGTGCGGACGTTCTCGCGTGCCGCGTGCACCGCGAAGGGTATGCTGCAGGTGGCGCCGGATTCCGCCACCAGCAGCTTGACCACGTTCTGCTCGTTGGGCACACGGAAATACTCGCCGAATATCGGGTTTGCGGCGAGGATGCGCACCAGGATGTCCCAGCCGGGCTGCGAATCCCGCGGGATGTCCATCACCATGTGATGGTAGGCATCCACCAGCCGCGCCGCGTTCTCCGCACGTTCGAGGTAGCGCGCCATCCAGTACACGCGCTCCGCCACTCGCGACAGCATGGTCATGATTTACCCTCCACGATCCAGGTATCCTTGCTGCCGCCGCCCTGGGAAGAATTCACCACCAGGGATCCCTCGACCATGGCGACACGGGTCAATCCGCCCGCGGTGACATAGGTCTCGCGCCCCTGCAGAATAAAGGGTCGCAGGTCGAGGTGGCGCGGCTGCACGCTCTCATCGATAAAGGTGGGGGCGGTGGACAGCGCCAGGGTCGGCTGGGCGATGTAGTTGCGCGGATTCTTCTCAATCAGCTTCGCGAAGCGCCGGTGGGTCGCCGCGTCGCTGTGCGGTCCCACCATGATGCCGTAGCCACCGGACTCGTTCGCCGGCTTCACCACCAGCTCATCCAGGTGCGAGAGCACATACTCGCGGTCCTTCTCGAACATGCACAGGTAGGTCGGCACGGAGCGCAGCAGGGGCTCTTCCCCCAGGTAGTAGCGGATCATCTCGGGCACGAAGGCGTAGACGACCTTGTCGTCGGCAACGCCGGCGCCCGGGGCATTGGCAATCGCCACCTTGCCCGCCCGCCACGCGCGCATCAGGCCGGGAACGCCGAGCGCGGAATCCTCGCGGAAAACCTCGGGGTCCATGAACTCCTCGTCAATGCGGCGGTAGATCACGTCGACGCGGATCGGCCCATCCACCGTGCGCATGTAAACGCAGTCATCCTCATCCACCAGCAGGTCGGCGCCCTCGACCAGTTCTGCGCCCATGCCCTGGGCGAGGAAGGCGTGCTCGAAGTAGGCCGAATTGTAGATGCCCGGGGTGAGCACGACGACGCAGGGGCGCTTGCGCTCGCGCGGCGACAGCGAGGCCAGCGTGGCGTAAAGCTGCGAGGGGTAGTCATCCACCGGCAGAATGCTGTAGTTCTCGAACAGCTCCGGCAGTACCCGCTTTGTGATTTCCCGGTTCTCCAGCATGTAGGACACGCCGGACGGTACCCGCAGGTTGTCCTCGAGCACATACAGCTTGCCATCGGCGTTGCGGATCAGGTCGCTGCCGCAGATATGCGCCCACACGCCGAAGCGGGGCGAGGCACCTGCACAGGCCGCCTTGTAGTTCGGCGACTCGAGAACGATATCCGCGGGGACCTTGCCGTCGGCGAGGATCTTCTGCCGGTTGTAGATATCGTCAATAAAGCAGTTCAGCGCACGACTGCGCTGGGCGAGCCCGCGACTGACATCGCGCCACTCGCGCGCGGTGATGATGCGGGGAATGATGTCGAAGGGCCAGGCCCGGTCGATGTTCGCGCCCTCGGTGTACACCGTGAACGAGATGCCCATCTCGCGGATGGCCACCTCCGCCGCCGTACGCCTCGCGCCGAGCTCGCCGTCGGGGAGCCTGCCGAGCAGGTTCACGGCCTGCCGCGCCGCAACCCGCGGCCTGCCTTTCGGGGTAAACAGTTCATCGTAGAACTCCCCGGCGTTGTAATCACCCCAGCCCTGATCCATGCAACCTCCGCGCCTGCTCGCCAAGATCACTCAATATAACGAATAAGCTGCCAAACCACACGGCGGGGCGGTGGTCGTCCCGCAGGGCGGACGGTACACTCCTCACCGACGCCCCCTGCCGGGGCTCCGTTCGTACAAGAGGAGAGGCCCGCCATGCCGACAACCCATCACCGCGCCTGCCACCTGTGCGAGGCGATCTGCGGGCTGGTCATCGAAACAGAAGGGGCGGATATCCTGTCGATCAAGGGCGATCCCGAGGATCCGCTGAGCCGCGGCCATATCTGCCCGAAAGCCATCGCGCTGCGGGATATCCACGAGGACCCGGACAGACTGCGCCGGCCGCTGAAGCGCGTCCGCGGGGCCGATGGCGACAGCGCCTGGCAGGAGATTTCCTGGGACGAGGCGCTCGACACTGCGGCCGACAGGCTGTTCGACATTCACGAGCGTCATGGCGTCGACGCCATCGGCGTGTATCTGGGCAACCCGACGGTGCACAACATCGGCATGATGACGCACCAGAACAACCTGTTCCGCTTCCTGCGCACGCGCAACCGCTTCTCCGCCACCTCCGTCGACCAGCTGCCGCATCACATCGTGGCGCTGTGGCTGTTTGGCCACAAGGCGATGTTCCCGATACCGGACATCGACAACACCGACTACTTCCTCATGCTCGGCGCCAATCCGATCGCCTCCAACGGCAGCATCTGGACGGTACCGGACATCCGCCGGCGCATCAGGGACCTGAAGGCCCGCGGCGGGCGCCTGGTCGTGCTGGACCCGCGCCGCACCGAAACCGCGGCCGTCGCCACGGCACACCATTTCGTGCGCCCCGGCACCGATGCGCTGTTCCTGGCGGCGCTGCTGCAGACCCTGTTCAGCGAGGGGCTGGCAGACCCGGCTCACCTCGCGCCGCTGCTGCGCAACCTCGACAGCGTCGCCGAGGCAGTGGCCGGGTTCACGCCGGAGGCGGTGAGCGAGGCCACTGGCATCGACGCGGACACCATCCGGGACATCGCCCGCGAATTCGCGGCGGCGCCGCGGGCCATCTGCTACGGCCGCATGGGCGTCTCGACACAGGAATTCGGCACCCTGTGCCAGTGGCTGATCGCCATCATCAACATTGCGACAGGCAACCTCGACCGTGCCGGTGGCTCCCTGTTCACGCTGCCCGCGGTGGACCAGGTCAGCAATACCGGGCCCGGCGGCTTTGCCCGCCACCACAGTCGCGTGCGGCAGCTGCCGGAGTTCGACCGCGAACTGCCGGTTTCCGCGCTGGCGGAGGAGATCACCACGCCCGGCGAGGGCCGGATTCGCGCCCTGTTCACCGGCGCCGGCAACCCGGTGCTGTCCACCCCCAACGGCCGCCAGCTGGACGCGGCGCTGGATTCC
>JAWLGG010000214.1:0-5558 GCA_041685155.1 Chromatocurvus sp. | reverse complement strand
GGGCTCCGCTGTAGATGACAAAATAAGTTAGTAAAAATTTCTCATCCAATGCTGAGGTTCACGGCCGACCGGCTCACAAACAAGTTGGTAAAAATGAGTGTCTTTTGCCGCACCAGCTGTAGCGTGGGTGAAAAACTAGTTGGTAATAAAGAAAAATCAATTCTGAGTACATGGCCAGCGTTGGCATGCACCAGGTGCATTGCGAGATAGAGGCTTGGCTCGGAAGCCTACACTAAATCAGGAGAACTCCGGCAATGGTGTTGACTCTCACGCTATTTGAAAATTTCTCACCGCATGTGGATTGGCCAGCTGTTTTTCTAGATCGGCCGCTTCCCCCTGAAAAGAATGCGATTCGAATAACAACGGTTTGAGTCCGCAGTTGAAAGCGGTCATCTGCCAGGGCGCTCTGACCATCCGTTATCGCCTACTTTGAGACGCTCGGTTTCGACCAGGCGCGACGACTGTTTTCGAGCCGAAGCAGCCGGATGGCAACAAGGCTGCTATTCGAAGCCCATAGGGGAGGCTCTACACAGCCGATCGCCATTGATTTCCGTTGCGAGCCTTGCCTGACTGCAATATATTACATCGTAGTCAATAGTGGAGACTTTAGCATGGGCGTGACGACAGTTCGCTTCCACGCTGAGATTGAGCGTGAGTTGGAAGCAATTGCGAGCAGGCTTCATCGGAGCAAAGGATGGGTGATCAACCAGGCCTTATCGGAATACATTGATAAGCAGCGGTTAGAGCAAGATCGCTGGCAACAAACCCTGGACGCCATGGAATCTGCTGCCCAGGGAAAAGTGGTTGATGCTGGTGAAGTACACAACTGGTTACGCGGTTGGGGCACAGAAGGAGAGTCGGGGGCGCCGGGGTCTGGTAAATGACGCTGGTTTATACTGACGAGGCAATCGAAGATTTAAAGCGTTTACGGCAGTTTATTGCAGTTCACAACCCAACCGCGGCCAGTAGAGTAGCGGCAGAGTTGATTGCAAAAATTGAGCTGTTGCCAGAGTTTCCAAAGATCGGTAGTCCGGTCCAGGTGGCACCAACACCTGATGTCATACGTGACATGGTTTTTGGAAAATACGTTGTCCGCTATTCCCTGCATACCAATACGATCATTATCCTTCGGGTCTGGCATGGGCTTGAAAATGAGAGATAGTGGTTTGTCACGTTACTGCACCGGAAAATAACTCGCTGACTCTCACACCTCCGCCGGCACCTCGCGGTAGCTGTCAATGTCCGGGCAGCTGCAGATCAGGTGCCGGTCGCCGTGCACGTTGTCCACCCGATTCACGCTGGGCCAGAACTTCTGCTGGCGCTGCATGGGCACGGGAAACACCGCCAGCTCGCGGCTGTAGGGACGATCCCAGTCGGCCACGAGATCCGCCTGGGTGTGTGGCGCATTGACAAGCGGATTATTGTCCCGGGGCCACTCACCGGAGGCAATGCGATCCACCTCTGCGCGAATGCCGACCATGGCCTCGACAAAGCGATCCAGCTCGGCGAGCGACTCCGACTCCGTCGGCTCAATCATCAGCGTCCCCGGTACGGGGAACGACATGGTCGGCGCGTGGAACCCGTAATCCATCAGCCGCTTTGCCACATCCTCCTCGGTCACGCCGGTCTCACTCTTCAGCGGCCTCAGGTCGATGATGCACTCGTGTGCCACCAGCCCCTTCCTGCCCCGGTACAGCACGCGGTAATGGGGCGCCAGCTGCGCCGCAATGTAGTTGGCCGACAGGATGGCGATTGCGGTCGACTGGCGCAGGCCATCCGGCCCCAGCATCCGGTTGTACATCCAGGTGATCGGCAGAATGCCCGCGGAACCCGCCGGCGCCGCCGAGACCGCACCGGTGCCGTCCTCGGCCACGGGACTGCCGGGCAGGAAGGGCGCAAGGTGCGCGCGCACGCCGATCGGCCCCATGCCGGGACCGCCGCCGCCGTGGGGTATGGCAAAAGTCTTGTGCAGGTTGAGGTGCGACACATCGGCGCCGATATGTCCGGGACGGGCAAGGCCCACCATGGCGTTGAGGTTGGCGCCGTCGAGGTAGACCTGCCCCCCGTGGCCGTGGACGATCTCGCACAGCGCCTGCACTCCCTCCTCGTACACGCCGTGCGTAGAGGGGTAGGTGATCATGCAGGCCGCCAGCGCGTCGCCCGCGGCGTCCGCCTTGGCCTGCAGGTCGTCCAGGTCGACGTTGCCGTTGTCGTCGCAGTCGACGATAACCACCTTCATGCCCATCATGGCCGCCGACGCCGGGTTGGTGCCGTGGGCCGATGCCGGGATCAGGCACACCGTGCGCTGGGTATCGCCGCGAGCGTCATGGTAGCGACGGATGGCCAGCAGGCCCGCGTACTCACCCTGGGCACCGGAGTTGGGCTGCATCGACACCGCATCGTAGCCCGTGATATCCGCCAGGTCGCGCTCCAGGTCTGCCAGCAGCTGCGCATAGCCCTGGGTCTGGGAGGCCGGCGCATAGGGGTGCAGGTGGGCAAATTCGGGCCAGCTGATCGGCAGCATTTCCGCGGTCGCGTTCAGCTTCATGGTGCAGGACCCGAGGGGGATCATGCCGTGGACCAGCGAGTAGTCCCGCGCCTCCAGGCGCCGGATATAGCGGGTGATCTCTGCCTCCGAACGGTAGAGGGAGAAGACCGGGTGGGTCAGGATGGCGTCGCTGCGCCGCAGCGCCTGCGGCAGGCTGTCGTCCCCGTCCCCGGCGAGGGTCCGGTCCAGCTCGTCGATCGACAGGCCGTGTGCCTCTCCCAGCACCAGCGAGAACAGTGCAGCGACGTCCGCCGCCGAGCAGGTCTCGTCGAAGCTGACGCCGTAGCTGCCATCGGCAAACCGGCGCAGGTTGTAGCCAGCGGCCTCGGCGCGGGCGCCCAGCCCGTCATCCGCCGCGAAAACCACGGTGTCAAAAAAGCGCGACGGCGTTTCCACGCCCTGCTGCCTGAGACCGCGGGCAAAAATGGCCGCCAGCCGGTGAACCCGCTCGGCAATGGTCCGCAGCCCCTCGGGCCCGTGGTAGATCGCATAGAAAGCCGCCAGGTTTGCCAGCAGCGCCTGCGCCGTGCAGATATTCGAGGTCGCGCGTTCGCGACGGATGTGCTGCTCCCGGGTCTGCATGGCCATGCGCAGCGCCGTCCCGCCGCGGCTGTCTACCGACACTCCGATAATACGGCCGGGCAGCAGTCGCTTGAGTGATTCCCGCGCGGCGAAGAATGCCGCGTGCGGGCCACCAAAGCCCATCGGCACCCCGAAACGCTGTGCCGATCCGAACACGATATCCGCGCCCATCTCGCCCGGGGACCTGAGCAGCACAAGCGCCAGCAGGTCGCTGGCGACGGCCACCATGGCGCCACTGTCCCGCGCGGCCTGTATGGATGCTGCTATGTCCGTGACCTCGCCACGCGTATCCGGATAGGAAAACAGCGCGCCGAAGGCCTCGTAGCGGCCGACATTGGCGGCGTCGTCCACCACCAGCTCAATGCCGAAGCCCGTGGCGCGGGTGCGCAGCACCGCCAGGGTCTGGGGGTGGCAGCGCGCATCGGCAAAGAACTGGCGCCGCTTGCCCTTTGCCGCGCGCAGGCAGACGGCCATGGCTTCTGCCGCAGCCGTTGCCTCATCCAGCAGGGAGGCGTTCGCCAGCTCCATGCCGGTGAGGTCCATGGCCATCTGCTGGAAATTGAGCAGGCTTTCCAGCCTGCCCTGGGCGATTTCCGGCTGATAGGGCGTATACGCCGTGTACCATGCCGGGTTCTCCAGGACATTGCGCTGCACCACGGCAGGCATGACGGTACCGTAATAGCCCTGGCCGATCAGTGAGCGCTTCACCTCGTTCTGGTCCGCGATGGCGCGCAGGCTGGCCAGCGCCTGCTGCTCGGACAGTGCCGCCGGCACGGCGAGCGACTCCTGCTGGCGGATTGCCGCCGGCAGTGCCCTTTCAAGCAGCGACTCGACAGAGTCGCAGTCCAGCGTCGACAGCATGTGCTCGACATCTCCGGGTGAGGGGCCGATGTGCCGGTCGCTGAAGGGCGGATCCTGGAGCCGGTCGAGAGTGACAGGGCCGGACGGCGGTTGCGGGAACATCGGGGGCATGGCATCTCTCACGCTGACAGAAAACGGAACGCCGGAAAGACTAGCAACAGTGTTTCCGATAGGCAACAAGATCGTCAGATCAGGAACTTTTGCTTGCCTGTGGGATTACGGTTAATCTCCTGCCACGGATTCACGGTTAGGGCAGCCAACGGCCCGGGCGGACATGAACGGCAGCAGCGAAGAGCCCCGGTTTCTCCGGGACGAGCGGGCGAAAACGCCCCGCATCACGCGGCGCAGCGCGACAGAGGCGACCCTGCAGCCGCTGCAGCTCGGCAAGCGCGTGCGCGCCATCCGCCTGAGCCAGAAACTGACCCTCGAGGAGGCCAGTCAGCTCACCGGCGTCGCGCGCTCGACCCTGTCCAAGATAGAGAACGAGCTCATCTCTCCCACCTTTACCATTGTTCAGAAGCTGGTGCACGGCCTGGGTATCGATATTCCGCAGCTGTTCAGCCAGCCCAGACCCGGCGCCAGTCCAGGCGGCAGGCGGGATATCACCCGCCGTGGCGCCGGCAGGCCGCACCCCACGCCCACCTACGCCCACGAGCTGCTGGCGACCGAACTGACACAGAAGAAAATGGTTCCCTTCCGCACCGAGGTGCACGCGCGCGACTTTGCCGAGTACCCCGACTGGGTGCGCCACGAGGGCGAGGAATTTCTCTATGTCCTGAGCGGTGCCCTGCTGCTGTACACCGAGTTCTACGAGCCCGTGGAGCTGTACGAGGGCGACAGCGCCTACTACGACTGCACCATGGGGCACGCGCTGGTCTCCACCAGCGCACGCGACGCCGAGGTCCTCTGGGTAACTGCCTAGCCGGGCTCTGGAGGCAGGAGCCAGCCGTTGTTTCCTATTGGAAACTCGGGCGGCGTGAGGCATCATGGCAACCTTGCGCGGAAGCGCGCAGCCTGACACACAGAGCTCATCATCCGGGGAGGCAACGTGACGGAGAACCACCGACCACTGCGGGAGACACCGCTCGCTGACCTGCACCGCGACTGCGGCGCGAAAATGACGCCATTCGCCGGCTACAGCATGCCGCTGCAGTTCGCCCTCGGCGTCAAGGGCGAACACCTGCACACCCGCGACAGCGCCGGGCTGTTCGATGTCTCGCACATGGGTCAGCTGATGCTGCGCGGCCCGGACGTCGACCGGGCACTGGAGGCACTGATCCCCTCGGACATCGTCGGTCTCGCCGAGGGGCGGCAGCGCTATGCGCTGCTGACCAACGCCGATGGCGGCATTATCGATGACCTCATGGTCGCCCGGCACCGGGACGGTCTCTTCCTGGTGGTGAACGCCGCGCGCAGGACAGTGGACATCGAGCACCTGCGCGCCCGGCTGCCCGCGCAGATCGAGCTCTAGACGATGGAAGACCGCGCCCTGCTGGCGCTGCAGGGGCCCGCCGCGGAGGCCGTGATGACCCGCCTGCAGCCCGCCGTGGCCGCCATGCGCTTCATG
>JAWLGG010000005.1:0-22657 GCA_041685155.1 Chromatocurvus sp. | reverse complement strand
CCGATGGCCGCGGTTTCTCCCTGGCGCGCGAGCTTCGCGACATGGGCTATCGGGGCGAGCTGAGAGCCCGCGGTCACATCCTGCCGGACCAGGTGGAGTTTCTCAGGCGCTGCGGCTTTGATGCCTTCCAGCCCGACGATGCCTCGCGCCTGCAGCCCTCACTGGATCGCCTCAAGGGGTTCTCGGAAAACTACCAGGCAGCGGTTGATCAACCGCTGCCGCTGTTCCGCCGGCGCGCCTGAGGCTGCTGCAATAAAAAGCCCCGACGTGATGGTCGGGGCTTTCTTGTTTAATCGCCTGTCTCATGTGCCGCGTCAGCGCTACTGCCATACCGTCAGATCTTGGATTCCAGCTCCGGCAGCGCGTTGAACAGGTCTGCAACGAGGCCGTAGTCCGCCACCTGGAAGATCGGCGCGTCCTCGTCCTTGTTGATGGCTACGATGGTCTTGGAGTCCTTCATGCCAGCAAGGTGCTGGATTGCACCGGAGATGCCCACCGCGATATACAGGTCCGGGGCGACGATCTTTCCGGTCTGGCCAACCTGCATGTCATTGGGCACGAAGCCGGCATCCACTGCCGCGCGCGACGCGCCGATGGCCGCGCCGAGCTTGTCGGCTATGCCGTCGAGCAGCTTGAAGTTGTCACCGTTCTGCATGCCGCGACCGCCGGAAATGACGACAGAGGCCGCTGTCAGTTCAGGGCGATCCGATTTTGCGATCTCCTGGCTGACGAACTCGGACAGGCCGGCGTCATGAACTGCATCTACGGCTTCCACGCTGGCTGAGCCGCCATCTGCCGGCGCCGGGTCGAACGCCGTCGTGCGCACGGTAATGACCTTTTTGGGATCGCCGCTCTGTACCGTGGCGATGACGTTGCCGGCGTAGATCGGACGCTTGAAGGTGTCGGCGGATTCCACGGCGATCACGTCGGAGATCTGGGCGACGTCGAGCAGCGCCGCCACACGCGGCATGATGTTCTTGCCGTTGGTCGTGGCCGCGGCAACCACGTTATCGTAGGGTGCTGCCACGTCCGCAATCAGCAGGCTGACATTCTCGGCCAGCTGATTCGCGTAGACGGCGTTGTCAGCGCACAGGACCTTGCCCACGCCACCGACCGCAGCCGCGGCCTCGGCAACGGCAGAGCAGCCCTCGCCGGCGACCAGCATGTCGATGTCAGCCCCCAGCGCCTGGGCGGCGGCCATCGCGTTGAGCGTGGCCGGGCTGAGTGTCGCGTTATCGTGTTCTGCAATTACCAGTGTGCTCATCCGATCACCTTTGCTTCATTCTTGAGTTTGTCCACCAGCTGGTCGACATCATCCACCTTGATGCCCGCCTTGCGCTCGGCCGGCGGCTCGACCTTGACCAGCGTGAGGTGCTTGCTGACCTCGACGCCGAGATCGCCCGGTGTGAGCACATCCAGGGGCTTTTTCTTTGCCTTCATGATGTTGGGCAGTGAGGCATAGCGAGGCTCGTTCAGGCGCAGGTCGGTGGTGATGATGGCGGGCAGGCTGAGACTGATGGTCTGCAGGCCGCCGTCGATTTCCCGCGTGACCTTGACGCGGTCGCCATCGACCTCGACCACCGAGGCGAAGGTTCCCTGGGCCATGTTGGCGAGTGCACCCAGCATCTGGCCGGTCTGGTTGTTGTCGCCGTCGATGGACTGCTTGCCCAGTATCACCAGCTGTGGCTCTTCCTTGTCGATCACGCCCTTGAGCAGCTTGGCTACGACCAGCGGCTCGACAGCCCCCTCGGTCTCCACCTGTATGCCGCGATCGGCACCGAGGGCTAGGGCGGTCCGGATCTGTTCCTGACACGCCTTCTCGCCGATGGATACAGCGACAATCTCCGTTGCCACGCCTGCTTCCTTGAGGCGCACCGCTTCCTCGACGGCGATCTCACAGAACGGGTTGATGGACATCTTGACGTTGTTCAGGTCAACGTCTGTTCCATCGGCCCTTGCGCGGACCTTGACGTTGTAGTCAACGACGCGTTTAACAGCGACTAGAACCTTCATGCAGTCTCCATTTCGTTTTAGGGATAGTGGGGGTGACGCGCCCTCTTGCGATGGCAGGATGGCGTCGTTACCGGAAGGAGCACAAAATTGGCGTCACATGGTGCCGGGAATCTCCACAGCGGTCAATACTAGCGGGAAGTGGCCATCCGTGCCCACTCTTCCGCGCCGCGGGGTACAGGCGAGAGCCGAACCGGCGTACACTGCGCCCTGCAGACAGGTCGACCCGGCAGCCGTGACGCAGATATTCCTGGACAGTTTGAAACGCTACGGCCGCTGGTACGCTGCCGCATTCCTCCCCGGGCGGCACCCCGGAGCCGCCCTCACCGGCCGGCGACTGCTGTTCCTGCTGGCTGTGCCCCTGTTCCTGCTTGTGCAGCTTCTGCACTGGCTGTGCCTGGCGCTGGACGAGCTGCTGTTCCCCGGCTACCGCCATACACCGGTCGCAGCCCCGGTCTTCATTACCGGTATTCCCCGCAGTGGCACCACCTATCTGCACCGCGCCCTGGCGACAGGCGGCGGGTTTTCCGTGTTCACCACCTGGGAGGTCCTGCTTGCGCCCTCTGTCCTGCAGCGCCGTGTTGTACATGCGCTCGCCGCCCTGGACCGCCGGGTGGGAGCCCCTGGCTGCCGGCTGTTCGACGCCCTGTTCCGTCGTTTCGGTAAGGGCCTCGATGACATTCATCCGGTGTCGCTCAATGCGCCCGAGGAAGACTACCTGCTGCTGCTGCCGGCGGGTGCCTGTTTTTTCCTGCTTCTGGCGTTTCCCTTCGATCCCTGGCTCAGGCGGCTGCCCATGCCGGAGCAGCTGCCCGCCCGGGACCGGAAGCGCCTGTTCGCTTTCTATCACAGCCTCCTGCAGCGGCATCTGTATGTGGCGCCCGCGGGTGCCAGGCTGCTGTCCAAGAATGCGGCCTTTGCCGGCTGGCCGCCCTGCCTGCTTGCGCGCTACCCCGACGCCTGCATTATCGTCTGCGCCCGGCATCCGGATTCCGCCCTCGCCTCGCAGCTGAAGGCCCTGGCTCCCGCGCGAGCGGCGTTCGGTACAGATCCCGATGGCGATGCCACGGCAGCGCTGTTCACGCCGCTCTATCGCGAGTGGTACCTGTCGCTTGCCGGGTTTCTCGGCACCGCGCCACGGGACAGGGTTCGCGTCGTCATTCAGGAGGACATGCGCGGGAACTCCGCCGCCGTGGTCGCGGCAGTGCAGCGTTTTGTCGGCGACTCCCGGTTGAGTGGCGCACTGGCGGGAACCCGCCGTCCTGTCGCCAGCGTTGGCAGCGGGTCGATGGCGTTGTCAACTGCAGCGCCGCAGCCCGACACCGCCCTCGCCGCCTATCAGCGCCTGCTCGGGTCGCCCCTCAGAGTCGGGATTCCCGCATGAGTGACGCCGCCACAAGTCGCAATGGCACGCTGCGCGCGGCGTTTTTCTCCGATGCCCTGCCCGAGCGCAACGGCACCGGGGCCTACTATCACGACCTCCTGCCCCAGCTTGCCGCCCACGGCGTACAGCCCTGCATGTACCAGACCGATACCCGGCGGGGGCGACCGCTGCTGTCGATTCGCATGCCCGGTGATCGCCAGCAGATCCTCGCGGTGCCCCCCATCCTGTCCATCCGCCGCGCGCTTCGCCGCGCGCCGCCACAAGTGGTGGTCGTCGTCACCCCGGGACTTTTCGGCCTGTTCGGCATCCGCGTGGCGCGGCGCCGCCAGCTGCGCCTGATCGCGGCGTTCCATACGGATTTCGAGCGTCTCGCCGCCATGTACTGGGCACCGCTGCCGCGCCGCTTCTTTACCGCCGTACTGCGCTGGGCGAACCGCCGGGTCTGTCGCGCGGCGGACTGCGTGCTGGTCAACAACGAGGCACTGCTGCCGGTCGTCCGCGGGCTTGGCGCGCGCGAGGCTAGAGTGATAGGCACGCCCCTGCCCAGCGAATGCCTGCCGGCTCCCACGGAGATACCGCCGCGCCTGACCCGCGTCTGCTTTGCCGGCCGCATGGCGCCGGAAAAGAACATCGATCGCATCATCGACGCGGCGGCGCGCCTGCCCGGGATCGAGTTCCTGCTGGTGGGTGATGGCCCGCTGCGTTCCGGGCTCGAGCTGCACGCCGCCGCGCTGGCCAACGTCCGCTTCACAGGATGGCTGACGCGTCCGGCACTGATAAGCGTGCTCGATTCCTGTAGCCTGTTACTGCTGCCATCGGAGTTCGAGACCTTCGGCTCTGTGGCACTCGAGGCGCTGGCGCGGGGACGACCCGCCCTGGTATCGGCGGCGGCGGGTATCTGTGCATGGCCCGAACTGCGCGGAGGCGTCCTGCCGCTTGAGCCCGAGGCGGATCTGGCACAGTGCCTGGCCGATCTCGCGGGCGCCTCGACCCAGGAGTGGCAGACACGAGCCGTGGCGGCGCGCGGCGCGGCCATGGCGCTCAACGACACAACGGTGGCAACATGGTCGCGCATGCTGCAGGACGGCCAGGGATCCACCACAGGAAACGGGCAGGCAGAGGCGATGGAGACTCCGTGAAACCGCGTGCACTCATCTCGATTCACGATGTGATGCCCTCGACACTGGCCGACGTACACGCGACGCTCGACCTGCTTGCGGCGGCGGACATCCCCCGGGTGGCCCTGCTGGTCGTGCCCGGCGTGCTCTGGCAGGAGGAAGAGGTCGATGCGCTGCGGGCCCTGCAGGCCGAGGGTCACGAACTGGTCGCCCACGGCTGGCAGCATGCAGCGACACCGACGCGTCCGCTGCACCGCCTGCACGCCAGGCTGATCTCCCGCAATGCCGCCGAGCACCTGGCGCTTGAGGCAGGCGAGATCACGCGTCTGATGTGCCGCAGCCAGCGCTGGTTCGAGGAACAGTGTCTGCCCTTGCCCGATATCTACATTCCGCCAGCCTGGGCCCTCGGGCCGCTCAGCTCCTCTGACCTGGCAGCACTGCCCTATTCGATGATCGAGACCCTGCGCGGTGTCAACCTCAGGCGCGACGATGGCAGCTACCAGCTGCAACCCCTGCC
The DNA here is from genome assembly GCA_041685155.1 of Chromatocurvus sp. GTDB lineage: Bacteria > Pseudomonadota > Gammaproteobacteria > Pseudomonadales > Halieaceae > Chromatocurvus. The sequence goes on along the minus strand of JAWLGG010000005.1, from coordinate 17,628 downwards.
CCTGCTCGGCTTTGAGGCGGACTCCGCGCTCCGGGCCCGCTTCCTGGCAGACTGGAACCGCCTGCAGCTGCACCTCGCCAGGCGCCGAGGGAGCCTGCCGCGCATTGCGCTGCACCCGGCCGACTACCGGCTGGCGCTCGGGGACCAGCTGCGGGGTGTTCTCGCGCTCGGCTGGACCGGCATGTCCTACGCCGATCTCCCCGAAGCGTTAGCGCCCGCCGTCGGGAGCGCAAGCACATGAAACTCAGCGCCTTTGGCGAGAAATTCTCTGCCAGTTCCGGCGTGGTCGACCTCATGCGCGACCTTGGGGACGCCCTGCACGAGAACCCCGACATGCTCTTCATGGGCGGTGGCAATCCGGCTCAGATCCCGGCGGCGGAGACCCTGTACCGGGACAGGCTGCGTGCTCTCATGGAAGACCCCTCGCAGTGGCAGCGCCTCGCTGGCAGCTACCAGTCACCCCAGGGGGATCGCAGTTTTCGAGAGGCGCTGGCACACAGCCTGCGGGACCGCTATGGCTGGTCGTTGGACGCCGACAATATCGCCGTTACCAACGGCAGCCAGTCCGCCTACTTCCTGCTCTACAACCTGTTTGCCGGCCGCATGCCGGATGGCAGCCACCGCCGCATACACCTGCCCCTGTCCCCGGAGTACATCGGCTACGCGGATGCGGGTATCGCCGAGGATCTGTTCTCGGCAACGCCCCCGCGGATAGAGCTCACGGCGACACATGAATTCGAGTATCGGCTCGACACGGATAATCTGGCGATCGGCCACGACGTCGGCGCGCTCTGTGTGTCGCGGCCGACCAACCCCTCGGGCAATGTCCTCGATGCGCGGGAACTGGAGGCGCTGGAGACACTGGCGGCGTCCAGGGACATACCGCTGATCGTCGACGGTGCCTACGGCGCTCCCTTTCCCGATATTACCTTTACCGAGGCGGAGCCGCGCTGGAGCCCGGGGACAATTCTCACCCTGAGCCTGTCGAAGCTGGGGCTCCCCGGTCTGCGCACCGGCATCGTTGTCGCCGACGCTGCGGTGGTGGCGGCCTTCAATAGCGCCAACACCATTCTCAGCCTCGCAAGCGGCACGGTCGGGCCCGCGCTGGCGGAGGACCTGATCCGCAGCGGTGCCCTGCGACAGCTGACAGACATGACCATCCGGCCCTTCTATCGTGAGCGCATGCAGCACGCGGTCGCCGCGGCACAGTCCGCCTTTATCGGTCTGCCCTTCCGCCTGCACCGGGCCCAGGGCGCTTTCTTCCTGTGGTGCTGGTTCGAGGGCCTGCCGATCAGCACGGCCGACCTCTACCAGCGCCTGAAGCAGGCCGGCGTGCTGGCGATTCCGGGCGAGCGCTTCTTCATCGGGCTGGACACGGGCTGGGCGCATACCCGCGAGTGTCTGCGGCTGTCATATGCCCAGGACAGGAGCGTGGTGGAAGCCGGCCTCGCCCGCGTGTCGCGGGAGGTCAGATGTGCCTTCGAGACCGGCTGAAGGCTGGTTTTTGTCCTCGACACTCCCTATAATTCCTATTCCAATCAATGGTTTAGACTGAACCCTGGCCACAGCTTGTGCGCCGGGCACACTGACGCAAGGAAACGCACATGACGGTTGAGAGAGAGTCGATGGAGTTTGATGTCGTGGTGGTTGGCGCGGGCCCGGCGGGCCTTTCAGCTGCCTGCCGCATCATGCAGCTGGCACAGGAGCATGAGCGCGAGGTGACGGTATGCGTGGTCGAGAAAGGCTCCGAGGTCGGCGCTCACATCCTCTCCGGCGCGGTGCTGGAGCCGCACGCCCTGGATGAGCTGTTCCCGGACTGGCAGTCCATGGATGCACCGATAAAGACACAGGTCAGCGAAGACCACTTCTATTTCTATACCAGCGCAAAGAAGGCCACGCGGCTGCCGCACTTCCTTATCCCGAAGCCGACGCACAACGCGGGAAACTACATCGTCTCTATGGGTAACGTGTGCCGCTGGCTCGCGGAGCAGGCAGAGAATCTCGGCGTGGAGGTCTACCCGGGCTTTGCCGCGGCCGAGGTGCTGTACCGGGAGGATGGCTCGGTGAAGGGTATTGCCACGGGCGATATGGGCATCAGCGCCAGCGGCGATCAGAAGGCCACCTATACACCCGGCATGGAACTGCATGCGCGCTACACCCTTTTTGCCGAGGGCTGCCGCGGGCATCTGGGGAAAGAGCTCATCCGTCATTTTGAGCTCGATGCGGGCAAGGATCCCCAGCACTACGGGCTGGGGATCAAGGAAATCTGGGAGATTCCCGCTGAGCAGCACGAGGAAGGGCTCGTCACCCACGGGCTCGGCTGGCCACTCAAGGAGAGCGGCTCTTCCGGCGGTGCGTTCATGTACCACGCGGAGAACAACCAGGTCTATCTCGGATTCATTACCGACCTGAACTACAGCAATCCCCATGTGTCACCCTACGACGAGTTCCAGCGCTGGAAGCATCACCCGGAAACCGAGAAATACCTCAGGGGAGGCAGCCGTCTGGGTTACGGCGCCCGCGCCATCACCAAGGGCGGCCTGAATTCCCTTCCGAAAATGCACTTTCCCGGCGGCCTGCTGATCGGCTGTGACGCGGGCACACTCAATGCGGTCAAGATCAAGGGCAACCACACGGCCATGAAAAGCGGTCTGCTCGCGGCTGAAGCAGTGGTCGAGGCCCTCCTGCAGGGTGAGGATGCACCGAAAGACCTCACCGCTTTTGCCACAAAGCTCGAGGCCTCATGGCTCTACAGGGAGTTGTATACCACGCGCAATTTCTCGGGATTCATGCACAAGTTCGGCTTCATGCTCGGGTCGGCCATGGTCTGGATAGACCAGAATGTCTTCGGCGGCAGGCTGCCGTTCACGCTGAACGATACAGTGCCAGACCACGCCACGCTGAAGCCCGCGGCGGAATGCCCGAAAATCACCTACCCGAAGCCTGACAACGTGCTCAGCTTCGACAAGCTGTCGTCCGTGTTTCTGTCGAACACCAACCACGAGGAGGACCAGCCCTGCCACCTCACCCTGAAGGACCCGTCGGTACCGATTGAACACAACCTGCCGATGTACAATGAGCCGGCGCAGCGCTATTGCCCTGCCGGTGTCTACGAAGTGGTCGAGGAAGGCGACGGCAAGCGCTTCCAGATCAATGGGCAGAACTGCGTGCACTGCAAGACCTGCGATATCAAGGACCCGACCCAGAATATTGTCTGGGTCACGCCCGAGGGCTTTGGCGGACCGAATTATCCGAATATGTGATAATCGTTAAACTTTCCGCGCCGGGTGATTCGAGGAGCAAGCACACATGCCACGCTTCAGGAGTATTCTCTGTGTCACGGACGGCGACCGGAAAACGGATGCCACCCTTGCCCGGGCCGTGTCACTTGCCAGGGAGCATCAGGCGCGCCTCACGGTCATGAGCGTTATGGAGCCGGTTGGCTGGCAGCTGCATCTGCTGCCCGGTGCACCACCCCCGGAGGAGGTTGATCGACAGCAGCGCGACACCCAGCTGAAGATATTGCGCAGAAGGGTCGCGGACGCGGGTGGGGGCGACGTGGCTGTCAAGGTGGCCGCGGGCAACAGCCATCTGGAGGCACTGCGGGAGGTTGTTCGCAACGATCATGACCTCGTCGTGTCGCGGGCGGAGCTGTCACCCGGTGAGAGTCGCCTGTTTCACGGTGACGCCATGCGCCTGCTCCGGAAGTGTCCCTGTCCTGTCTGGCTTGAGCGCGAACCTGCAGGCAATCCCATCCGGTGCATACTCGTGTCTGTCGATGTCGATCAGGGCTACGAGCCGGAGCGACTGCAGGCAAACCGCTTGCTGAACGAGCGCCTGCTCGAACTGGGACTGACCCAGGCCGTAGCCAACGGCGCCGAACTTCATCTGGCCCATGCATGGCGCAATATCGGTGACAGTCTGGTCAATACCGTACTCAGCAGCATGCCGGATGTGGATATTGACCATTACAACGAGGAAGTCCGCGAGTCCCACCGGCGCGGGCTGGATGGCCTGATACGCCGCGTCAGTGAGCGCGGCAGCGCCGATGCCATCGCCTTTGCGCCGCCGCGTCTGCACCTCCCGGAGGGAAGCCCCGCTGTGGAGATACCGGCGCTCGCGGCACGACTTCAGGTCGATCTCGTAGTCATGGGTACGCTGGCACGCAGCGGCGTCGCTGGCTTCCTGATGGGGAACACGGCAGAGTCGATCATCGACCGCCTGGAGTGTTCCCTGCTGGCGCTCAAGCCGGATGGCTTCGTGTCCCCCGTGGTCTGACGTCATGCTGATGTCGTTGATCCACGCGTCACCATTCTACGAACTCGCGGCCCTGCTGGCACTTGCGGCGGCAACAGGCTTTGTCGGCTTGCTCCTGCGCCAACCCATGGTCGTCAGCTTCATTGCCGTCGGCGTGCTTGCCGGACCCTCGGCACTCGACGTCGTCGTCTCCCACGACAACGTTGACCTCATGGCAGAGCTGGGTATTGCCCTGCTGCTCTTCCTGGTCGGCCTGAAGCTGGACATCTCACTGATCCGCAGCCTCGGGCTTGTGGCCCTCGCCACGGGACTGGGACAGGTACTGTTCACATCCATTTTCGGTTTTCTGATCGCGCTCGCGCTCGGCCTCGAGCCGGTGGCAGCGCTGTACGTGGCGGTCGCACTGACCTTTTCGAGCACGATCATCATTGTCAAGCTGCTGTCTGACAAACGGGAGGTGGACTCCCTGCACGGTCGTATCGCGATCGGGTTTCTCATTGTCCAGGATGTGGTCGTGGTCATTGCCATGATGGTGCTGTCCTCTTTCGGCGTTGCCGGTGGCGACGCCGACGGCAGGAGTCTGCCGGTGGTCCTCGCCAGCGGTATCGGCATGCTGGTCTTTGTTTTCCTGTTCATCCGCTATGCGGCGACGCCGCTGATGATGCGCGTGGCCGGCTCCAATGAGCTCATGGTCATTTTTGCCATCGCTTGGGCAGCCCTTCTCGCCGCGGCGGGATACTACCTTGGATTCAGCAAGGAACTGGGCGGGCTACTGGCAGGCGTGTCGCTTGCAACCACCCCCTACCGCGATGCGCTTGCCGCACGACTCTCGTCTCTGCGGGATTTTCTCCTGCTGTTCTTCTTTGTGGCGCTGGGCAGCAGCCTCGATCTCGGCCTGCTCGGCGCCCAGGTCGTGCCAGCCCTGGTTCTGTCGGCGTTTGTGCTGATCGGTAATCCCCTGATCGTTCTCGCCATCATGGGTTACCTCGGCTATCGCAAACGCACAGGATTTCTGGCCGGCCTGACGGTCGCGCAGATCAGTGAGTTCTCTCTCATTTTCATGGCCATGGGGGTGACACTGGGCCATGTCAGCAACGATGCACTCGGGCTGGTGACGCTGGTCGGGCTGATCTCGATCGCGCTGTCGGTCTACATGATCACGTATTCCTACGAGCTGTATCGACGCCTTGAGCCCCTGCTCGGTATTTTCGAGCGCAGGGACCCGCAGCGTGAAACCACTATTCCAGCGACGGCGATACCGCCCGACATCGACATCATACTATTCGGGCTAGGGCGCTATGGAAGCGAGATTGTCCGGCAACTGCAGGAAGTCGGGCTGCGTGTTTTTGCCGTCGACTTCAACCCGGACGCCGTGCAGCGGGGGCGCGCACTCGGCATTACTGCTGTATACGGTGATGCGGCAGATCCGGAGGTCATTGATGCCCTGCCGATCGAGGGCGTGAAGTGGGTGATCAGCGCCCTGCCGCAGCACGATACAGGCCTCACCCATCAGGACCCCCGGCACATTCTGCTGGACGGACTGGGTCGACGGGGGTTTTCCGGGCGCATCGCCCTGTCGAATCACCGGGAAGATCAGGATCACGACCTGATTGAACGTGGCGCGCACATCGTCATGCACCCCTTCCACGATGCCGCCGACCGCGCCGTGGAGCGGGTTCTGGAGCACTTTGAGGGCACGGAATTGACCGGGCCGCCACCAACATGAACATCCGGTCCTGACGACGGGCGCTGCCGGGCGTGATTTCTGAATCAGGCGCCTGATTCACCGAGGGTGTAGGTCCAGTTCCCGCTCTGCACCATCAGTACCTGGTCTTTCTCCTGGGCTGTCTCGACCAGTCGGTACCAGACGCTGCGTGCCAGGCTCGCGGTCAGGCCATTGTTGCACTGCAGCCATGGAACGTCGCTGTCGCTGTCGGGCTGCAGCGGGTGCTCCGGGCCAATGTCGATTTGCGGTCCGTGGTTGCATGTCGCGACCAGAATACCCGAGTGGGAATCCCGCGTGATGTCGATGACCTGCAGGGCGTGAGCCTCGACGCGGATGCGCCACTTCTCGACCGGGGTGACGAGGTAATAGTGGCCATCCGCCTCGCGTCTCAGGATGCTGGCAAACAGGTCGACAATCGCCCTGCGCTGGAAGGGAGCTCCCTCGTGCAGCCACTCACCGTCGGCGCGGATCAGGATATCGATGTCACCCGACAGCGGGGGATCCCAGTCCTGCAGGGGCGGTGGAGCGCGGTGTCCAGGCCCTTTCAGTTGCTTCTCGATACTGCCCAGTGGATCGGCCATAATGTCTCCCTGCAAGTACGGTTTTCAGGACACTTTTCACGACAAGGCAAGGGTTTCATGCTCGCAGGCATACGCGCCGTCATCATCAACTGGCTGAGACACCGTCGACCCCTGCCGCGCATCCCACTCAGCGATTTTGAGCGCTTAAGGGAGGAAATCAAAGCCTGTGATGTTGTGCTGGTGGAGGGGCGCAGCCGCGTCAGCGACGTTATCCGCTGGGTCACCCAGAGCAGCTGGACCCATGCGGCACTGTATATCGGCTGCCTGTCCGACATCGACGACCCGGCGCTGCGCGATGCCATCCGCACCCAGTTCGATGGCGACCCCTGTCGACAGCTGATCATCGAGAGCGAGCTGGGCCTTGGCACTGTTGTGCGACCGCTGGACAGCTATGCCTGTGAGCATCTGCGCGTCTGTCGCCCGCGGGGGATCTCCGCGGCGGCGAGGCGCGATGTGATCCGCTATTCGATCGGGCGGTTGGGCACGCCCTACAACGTGCGCCAGATCTTCGATCTGCTGCGCTTTCTGTTTCCATGGTTCATCATGCCGCGCCGTTGGCGCTCTACGCTGTTCGAGACCAATGCGGGCGACAGCACACACACCGTATGCTCGACAATGATCGCCGAGGCATTTGGCAGCGTCGACTATCCGATTCTGCCCCTGGTCAAGCGCATAGAGAACGGCAGGCTGGTGCTGTACCGCCGCAATCCCAGGCTGTGTACGCCGGCGGATTTTGACTACTCACCCTACTTCGATATCGTCAAATACCCCTTTCTCGATATGCAGCGCTACGCCGACCGTCATCTGTCGCGGAGTGATGAAGCCGGTGTATTGAGCATGGATGAGGCGGGGATCTACCTGCCCCACCCCGTGGTCGACGCCAGCGCCCAGGGCAGGCAAGGGATTGTGACCGGGTCGGGGCGGGAGGCGGCCCCACGGGGCATGTGACGCAGCGCCCTGGCGGGTGCCTCAGTAGACGGTGATGTCGGCGCTCTCGCGCAGGCGCCTCTCGAAGTGCCGCTGCACAAGAACGGCGTATTCACCCGCGACCCGGTCGGCAAGACGCGCGCGCTCTTCGGGATCGAGGCCCGAAAGCTGGCCGGGCCGGACGCGGGCCAGTTCGACGACATACAGATCGCCATTGCCTGCGCGGGCGACATCCCGCTGCGGCTCACCTGCCGGCGCCGGCAGCTCGAAACCGCGCTGGCTGACGGCCTGGGGCAGGCGGCCGCTGCTGCGCGTGGTGCCCAGCTCCACCTGCCAGCTGTAGTCGAGGTCGTTGGCGATCTGCTCCATGCTCTCCCCCGCCTCGAGCCGCGACACGATATCCCGCGCTTTCTGCGACGCCAGCTCCCGCGCACGCTCCTGCGCCAGTCGCGAGGCGATGCGGTCGCGCACTTCTTCCAGCGGCCGGGCCTCGGGTTCGTTGTAGTCGTCCACGTGCACCACGATGAACCTGTCCGGATTGATCTCGACTACTTCGCTGTTATGGCGCAGCTCGAGAACGTCCTCGGAGAAAATGGCGGACTGCAGCGACGGGTTTCCGAAGACACCCTCCTGGTCGCCGCGCAGAACCCGGTCCGCTGTCTCGATGTCCAGCCCGAGCTCGTCGGCCGGGCGGCGAAGGTCTTCGGCGTTGAACACGAGATCCCGCAGTCGCTCGATTGCCAGAAGCAGCTCCCGGCGGGCCTCGCCGGCCTGGATCTGCTGCTCCAGCTCGGCGCGCATGTCCTCGAAGCGGATGCTCTCGCCGGCTCGCCGCTCGAGCACCTTGATCAGGTGCGTGCCGGCATCCGTCCTGACTGCGCCCGACACCTCGCCAGGTTCGAGTGCGGTAATCGCCTCCTCCATGGGCTCCGGGAAGGTATCACCCGAGGTAAACCCGAGGTCGCCGCCGGCGGCCGCGGAGCCCACGTCATCAGAGTAGCTTGCCGCGGCCTCATCGAAGGGCGTGCCATCGGCAAGCGCCTGCCGGGCCTGTTCGATCCGGTCGGCATAGGCCGCGTCGGACTCGTCCCCACCCTGCTCAAGCAGGATGTGCGCGACCCGGCTCTCCGTCTGGTACTGCGAGTCCTGCTGCGCCAGCGCAAACTCCTCCCGCAGCCGTTCTTCACTGACCGGCTCCTGAAAGGATTCGGCCCTGACCTCAATGTAGCTGATATCGACGCTCTCCGGCGTCATGAACGCCTCCGCATTGGCGTCATAGTAGGCGCTGATATCATCGTCGCTCACCTCAGTCGCCTGGTTGAAAGCGGCAATCGGCAGCGTCAGATAGCGGATGTCCCGCTGCTCCGCCGTCACGGTTGCCGTTGCGCCGAGCTCCGATGGCGTGGCGAACTCGCTCGCCGCCATGCCGGCGCGGAGCTGGGTGAGCAGCAGATCCTCGCGCAGGCTCCGCTGGAATAGCGCCGGTGTGTAGCCAGCGCTGGCCAGGGTATTCTGGTAGAGGGGCGCCGAGAACTGTCCGTCGATCTGGAACTGCTCCATGCCGGCGATGATCGCCCCTATGTCTCTGTCGGAAACGACCAGTCCCTGCGCCTTTGCCGCCTGCACCAGCAGCTTCCGCTCGATCAGGCTGTCAATGGCCTGTCCCGCCAGCCGGTCATCGTCCAGCAGCGCCGGATCGGCATCATCACCGAGCATCGACAGCAGCCGCCGCTTCTGCAGGTTGACTGTCTGCTGGACCTCGGTGGGGCTGAGCTCCTCGCCGTTGATTTCGGCGACGGCGTTCGAGCCGCCGCCGACCAGCAGCGATTCAATACCGAAAATGGAGAACGACACAACGATGAGGCCGATAATGATCTTGGCCAGTGTGCCCTTACTGTTGGCGCGAATGTTCTGCAGCATGGGAGTCAGTTATTTCCGAATTCAGGGGTTGTTGTCACGCCGGCGCTACCTGAACGAAAAAAAGCGTGCTGGACGAGCACGCTTCTATCCGGTGACTGCCAGTTGTACGCCGTGTGTGTCCTGTGGCTCATCCAGCAGCGGGAACCCGGGTCAACGGGAATCCTGCAGGACCACCGGAGCGCGCAGGACGGCGCGTGGGCTTCAGGAGTTGACGGCATCCTTGAGGGCTTTACCGGCCTTGAATCCCGGTACATTGGACGGCTTGATCTGGATGGTGGCACCGGTCTGCGGGTTGCGGCCCTCGCGCCCGGCGCGAGCCTTGACGGAAAACGTGCCGAAGCCGACAAGTGCAACCTGGTCACCCTTCACGAGCGCCCTGGTAATGTTGTCGATAACGGCGTCCAGCGCGCGTCCCGCGTCCGACTTGTTGATGTCCGCGTCTGATGCGATGGCGTCGATGAGTTCAGATTTGTTCACTGTGATCCCCTTAGGTTGATACTGTTATGCAGGCTCCGCCTGCGCTGTTGTGGGAGGGTTTGCGTGTGCCGCGAAGAGCCACGAACTCTATAACACGGCACACGGGATGGTCAACAGAAAGCCCTGCTTAATGTGTGTTCATGCGGGCTTCGTCGGACTCCGAAGCGGATTCCGTGCCCGGTCGTGGCGCGCCCGCCAGGTAGTCCTTGTCGCTCAATGGCTCCGGTGTTTTTTCCAGCGCGATTGACAGGACCTCGTCGATCCACTTGACGGCAACAATCTCCAGATTCTGCTTGATATTGTCCGGTACCTCCTTCAGGTCGCGCTCGTTCTCCTTCGGGATGATCACCGTCTTGATGCCACCGCGGCGTGCCGCGAGCAGCTTTTCCTTGAGCCCGCCGATCGGCAGAACCTCCCCGCGCAGGGTGATTTCACCGGTCATGGCAACATCGGCGCGCACGGCAATCTGCGTCGCGACCGAAACCAGTGCGGTGCACATGGCGACACCCGCACTCGGGCCATCCTTGGGCGTTGCGCCTTCGGGGACATGAATGTGGATGTCGTGCTGCTCGTGATAGTTGGCGGGAATGCCCAGCATCTGTGACCGGCTGCGCACAACGGTGCCTGCGGCCTGTATCGACTCCTGCATGACATCGCCGAGTGAGCCGGTCTTCACGTAGCGGCCCTTGCCCGCGACAGACGCCGCCTCGATAGTGAGCAGTTCACCGCCAACGGATGTCCACGCAAGACCCGTCACCTGGCCGATCTTGTTCTCTTCCTCGGCGATGCCGTAGTTGTACTTGCGCACGCCGAGCAGATCCTCAAGGTCGTCGGGCATCACTGTCTTGCCGCTGTCCGCCTCGCCCGTTGCGATGGCCTTGACCATCTTGCGACAGACCTTCGCGATCTGGCGTTCGAGGGAGCGGACCCCGGCCTCGCGGGTGTAATAGCGGATAATGTCGGTCACTGTCTCCGCTGCGATCGCCACTTCATCCTGCTTCAGGCCGTTGACCGTGGTCTGCTTTGGAATCAGGTAACGCTGCGCAATATTGAGCTTCTCGTCCTCGGTGTAGCCCGGTATCCGGATCACTTCCATGCGGTCCAGCAGCGGCGTCGGGATATTCATGGTATTGGAGGTGCACACGAACATCACGTCGGAGAGGTCGTAATCCACCTCCAGGTAGTGGTCGTTGAAGGCGTGGTTCTGCTCCGGGTCGAGCACCTCGAGCATCGCCGAGGCGGGATCACCGCGATGATCCATGCCCATCTTGTCCACCTCGTCGAGAAGGAACAGCGGGTTGCGGACCCCCGCCTTTGCCATCTTCTGCAGAAGCTTGCCGGGCATGGAGCCGATGTAAGTGCGCCGGTGACCGCGAATCTCCGCCTCGTCGCGGACACCACCCAGCGCCATGCGCACAAACTTGCGGTTCGTCGCCCTGGCCAGAGACTCGCCCAGCGACGTCTTGCCGACGCCGGGGGGGCCGACAAGGCAAAGCACAGGGCCCTTCAGCTTGCGCACCCGCTTTTGCACCGCGAGGTACTCCAGAATGCGCTCCTTGACCTCTTCCAGCCCGTAGTGATCCTTTTCCAGGATGTCGCTGGCGCGCTTCAGGTCGTGCTTGACCTTGCTGCGCTTCGACCAGGGAACGCTGACCATCCAGTCGATGTAGCTGCGCACCACCGAGGCCTCCGCGGACATCGGCGACATCATCTTCAGCTTGGAGAGTTCCCCCATGGCCTTGTCGCGGGCCTCGTCGGGCATTTTCGCTTCCTGAATTCGCGCCTCCAGGTCATCTGCCTCGTTCGGCACGTCGTCCATGTCTCCGAGCTCTTTCTGAATGGCTTTCATCTGTTCATTCAGATAGTACTCGCGCTGGCTCTTCTCCATCTGCTTCTTGACGCGACCACGGATGCGCTTCTCGACCTGGAACAGGTCGATCTCCGCTTCCATCAGGCCCATGAGATGCTCGAGGCGCTCCTTCACATCGGCGATTTCGAGAATGCGCTGCTTCTCCTCGAGATCCACGCCCATGTGCGCCGCGATGGTATCTGCGAGGCGGCCCGGGTCGTCGATACCGGACAGCGAGGTCAGGACTTCCGCCGGTACCTTCTTGCTCAGGTTCACGTATTTCTCGAACTGGCTCGCGGTGGAGCGCAGCAGGCCCTCGCCTTCGGCGCCCCGGGGTTCGTCGCTCTCGATCTCGCGTACGCCGGCAATCGCGAAGGGCCCCTCGTCATTGACGAAGTCGACCGCGGCGCGATACCCGCCCTCCACCAGGACCTTGATGGTGCCGTCCGGGAGCTTCAGCAGCTGCAGGATATTGGAGACTGTGCCCACCTGGTAGATATCATCCACGCCCGGATTGTCCTCCGACGCGTTTCTCTGCGCCACAAGCAGAACCTGCTTGTCGCTGGCCATGGCTTCCTCGAGGGCGTCGATGGACTTTTCCCTGCCGACGAACAGCGGCAGGACCATGTGCGGATACACCACGACATCGCGCAGAGGCAATAGTGGCAGTTCGGTTACGCTGGGATCACCCATAGATGTCTCCGGGTCAGTGAGCATGGCTACTGAGATGGGGCCATCCTGCGGGAAAACAAGATGGCCGGGGTTACAGACAACTGACGGCGCCGGGCGGCGCCTTCAGTCGTCGGTGGACGCCGCGCGGGCGGGCTCGCTGTTCTGGTAGACCAGCAGCGGCTCGGAGTCGCCGCGGATGACGGACTCGTCGATGACCACCTTGGCGACGTCGTCGCGGGACGGAATGTTGTACATGGAGTCGAGGAGCACGCCCTCGAGTATCGATCGCAGTCCACGTGCGCCAGTCTTGCGCTCCATTGCGCGCTCGGCGATCGCGCGCAGGCCGTCGTCGCGGAAATCGACCTCGACACCTTCCATCTCGAACAGCTTGCTGTATTGGCGGGTCAGTGAATTCCGCGGCTCTGTCAGGATCTGCATCAGCGCAGCCACGTCGAGTTCCTCGAGGGTGGCAATCACGGGCAGGCGCCCGACGAACTCCGGAATGAGGCCGTACTGCACGAGATCCTCGGGCTCGAGCTCGAACAGCAGTTCGCCGACGTTGCGCGTGTTGTCCTTGCTCTTGACCTCGGCACCGAAGCCGATACCGCCCTTCTCCGAGCGGTTGCGTATGACCTTGTCGAGCCCGGCAAAGGCACCGCCGCAGATAAACAGGATATTCGCAGTGTCGACCTGCAGAAACTCCTGCTGCGGGTGCTTGCGCCCGCCCTGGGGCGGCACAGAGGCCACGGTGCCCTCGATCAGCTTGAGCAGCGCCTGCTGCACGCCCTCGCCGGATACGTCCCGGGTGATGGAGGGGTTGTCCGACTTGCGCGAGATCTTGTCGATCTCGTCGATGTAGACAATCCCGACCTGTGCCTTCTCGACGTCATAATCGCACTTCTGCAGCAGCTTCTGGATGATGTTCTCGACATCCTCGCCCACGTAGCCGGCCTCTGTCAGCGTGGTGGCATCGGCAATCGTGAATGGTACGTCCAGCAGTCGCGCCAGGGTTTCGGCCAGCAGGGTCTTGCCCGAACCTGTGGGCCCCACGAGAAGAATGTTGCTCTTGCCGAGCTCCACGTCGTCGCCGCGGGACGAGCCGTAGCGCAAGCGCTTGTAGTGGTTGTACACCGCCACCGACAGGACCTTCTTGGCGCGCTGCTGGCCAATGACATACTCGTCGAGGATGGCATTGATTTCCTGGGGAACGGGAAGCCGATCCTGCTTGTCGTCGGCATTCGCTTCCTGCACTTCCTCGCGAATGATGTCGTTGCACAGGTCAACACACTCGTCGCAGATGAATACAGAAGGCCCTGCAATCAGCTTGCGTACCTCGTGCTGACTCTTGCCGCAGAAAGAGCAGTACAGGAGTTTGCCGCTGTCGTCTCCGGATCCGGAGGATTCCTTACTCATTTATCCGCCTATAACCACGTGCTGGATGTCTCTCTCATCGCCCTAGGTTGAAGTTTTTTACCGGGCTTTGCAAGTAGGAAGGTCAGGCCTTGCCCGCGTCCCTGGAGGTGACAACGGCATCGACAAGCCCGTAGTCACGGCTTTCGTCGGCGCTCATGAAGCGGTCGCGCTCTGTATCGCGCTGGATGACCTCCAGTGGCTGCCCGGTGTGCTCCGACATGAGGCGGTTCAGGCGCTCACGGATCAGCAGGATCTCGCGCGCGTGAATCTCGATATCGCTCGCCTGGCCCTGGGCACCACCCATCGGCTGGTGGATCATGGTGCGGGCGTTGGGCAGGATGAAGCGCTTGTCCTTCGCGCCGCCGGCCAGGAGGAAAGCGCCCATGGAAGCGGCCTGGCCGATGCACATGGTGCTGACATCGGGCTTGATGAACTGCATCGTATCGTAGATTGACAGCCCGGCGGTGACCGATCCGCCCGGGGAGTTGATATAGAGATGCACGTCCTTGTCCGGATTCTCGGACTCCAGGAACAGAAGCTGGGCGACAATCAGGTTGGCCATATGGTCATCCACCGCGCCCACCAGGAAAATGACGCGCTCCTTGAGCAGGCGGGAGTAGATGTCGTAGGAGCGTTCACCCCGGGCAGTCTGTTCCACCACCATGGGGATCAGACCGATGTTTGAGATCGTGTCCGCTGTTGCGCCTGAATATTGCGACATGTCGACGTGTCCTTGACGGGCCCGGGTATTGCCCCCGGGCCTGATTGAATGGAGTCCGGGCTCAGGTGTTGGCCTGCTGCCCCTGGCTGATGGCTTCCTGGTAGCTACAGGACTGTTCGGTAACGGTCGCCTGCTCGAGGAGTTTTTCCACGACCTGGTCTTCCAGTACCTTGGATTCTACGTTGGCCAGCTGCTCCTGGTTTGCGTAGTACCAGTTGATCACCTCTTCGGGATCCTGGTAGGTCGACGCCATTTCCTCGATCTCGGCCCGAACACGATCGGCGTCGGCCTTGACCTCGAGCTTGTTGATCAGCTCCGACAGCAGCAGCCCGAGCTTGACGCGGCGCTCGGCTCGCTCGCTGAACATGTCATCAGGCAATAGTGATTCGAGGTCGAGGTCCTGCCCCGCCGCGCCACCGAACTGCTGGAACATCTGCTGGCGCAGCGTCCCCACCTCCTGCTTGATCAGGGCCCTGGGTATTTCCAGGTCGGCGTGGGCCTCAAGCAGGGCATCCATTACCTGCTGCTTGACCTTTGTCTCCACGGCGTTGCGCAGTTCCCGCTTCATGTTGTCGGCGACTTCCTGACGGAAGGCGGCCTCGTCATTGCCCTCGACGCCGTAGCTGGCAAAAAGCTCCTCGTTCAGTGGCGCTGGCTCAAGCGCCTTGACATCCTTGACCGCGACCTTGAACTCGACGGCAGCGCCCTTGAGCTCATCGGCGTGATAATCCTCGGGGAAGGTAAGTGACAGTATCTTTTCCTCACCCGCCTGCATGCCGACGATGCCGTCTTCAAAGCCCGGGATCATGCGCCCGGAACCCAGCTCCAGCTCGGCGTCCGTGGCGCTGCCGCCGTCAAAGGGCTCGCCGTCCCGGGTGCCGTCGTAGTCGAGTATGACCTTGTCGCCGGTCTCGGCTGCGCGTTCGACACTCTCCCAGCTCCCCTGCTGCTTGCGGAACACGTCGATGATGTTGTCGACATCGGCATCGGAGACGTCGGCAACCGGCTTCTCC
Organism: Chromatocurvus sp.; assembly: GCA_041685155.1. GTDB lineage: Bacteria > Pseudomonadota > Gammaproteobacteria > Pseudomonadales > Halieaceae > Chromatocurvus. Next base: position 2,072 of record JAWLGG010000005.1, on the reverse strand, counting down.
ACAGCAAAACCGTCGACCTCCCTTACCCTGATTTCAGGGAAGACCTCGAAGGTGGCGACGTACTCGAGGTCGCGCCCGGCCTCGATACTGCGCGCCTCGATCGCGGGCTGGCCCGCCGGGCGAAGATTCTCCTGCACCACGGCGTCCTGGAAGGTCTGGCTCATCACTTCGCCGAGCACTTCCTGTCTGACGCCCTGCCCGAAACGCTGGCGCATGACCTTCAGGGGAACCTTGCCGGGTCTGAAGCCGGGAAGCCGCACGTTCTTGACGGCCTGCTTCAGGCGATTGTCGACTTCCGAATCGACGCGCTCTGCGGGCACGCCCACGGTCAGGCGGCGCTCGAGGCCCGACGTCGTTTCTATAGAGACCTGCATGGTGTTTCCTCACGTAAACCGCGCAGGTCGCCGTGGGCCTGCGCGCTGTTATTGGGCCGCGGGTCGCGCGACCTGCTGCTGTTGATGGTGCGGAAGGAGAGACTCGAACTCTCACGCCTTGCGGCACTGGAACCTAAATCCAGCGCGTCTACCAATTCCGCCACTCCCGCCTGATCTGCTGCCGCCCTGCTCCGCAACGCTTCATCACTGACTGGCAGCGGGACTGTCGCCCGCTGGGATTGTGGGTCAGACGATGCTGGTTTGCGGGCTGGCGGGTGCGTTTCAAGGGCGTGGATTCTGCCACAAGGCGGGTATCCGTTCAACTGGCTTCTGGCGCCACGGCGCGCCGTCAGTCGGTCAGGCAGGCGGGATCGAAGACATAGTCGCCGCGCAGCCAGGCGACGACTTCCCGGGCCGCGGGCGTGTCCAGCCCGGCGTAGTCATGCAGGAGCGCGGTGCCCCGACTCGCGAGCAGTTCCTCGCGGGTCTGTGCGCAGAACAGCGCCGCATCCTCCTTCAGGCGGGCACTGGTCGCCGCACCGAGCGTCGTCGACAGCCAGGCGGAGCCGTCCAGCGTCGGGTCATAGAGCGCCGCCAGGCCGGCGACGGCGGGCAGGCTCAGCCAGGGCTGGTTCATGCCATTGCACAGGTGCCCGCGGGTCACCTCGCCCAGGCCGGCGGCGTCACGGTCCGGCGGCGGGGCGAGGTACAGATGGCGCGAGCGGGCGGCGCCGTCGTTGACCGGGTAGTTGTCCCACAGGGTGACGGGGCGCCGCAGCCGGGCATTGATCGCGGTGACATCGGACGCGCGCAGTGTCTCGGCACAGACCCGTTCGCCGGTCCAGAACACATCCACCTCCCTGGGCAGCGCTGCTCCCAGTTCCGCCCAGTAATCCGGGGGTCGACCGCCGAACACCCGCTCGAGAACCGGGTCGGCGGAGTAGTACGTAGGGCAGACAAGCAGCCGCTCGGCGCAGGTCCAGTCCATGCAGTCGGCGACGATGTCCGCCTGCCGCGCCGCGAGGTCGAGCTGCTCTCCGGGCATGTCGTCGAAGAGGATGGCAAGCAGTGGCGCCTCCAGGGTGTTGAGGCGTTCGATCTTGTCCCGCAGCCGGCATCGCTGCGCCGGACTGTAGTCAGCGTACAGGGAGAATGGCGACAGGCCGAGTCCAAAGGCAACCCCCGCGGCGCGGTATTCCCTGGCGAGTCGGCACAGATCGCGCCACTGCGCCGGGGGCCAGTGATCATGCCATGCGCGGCGCAGAAACGGGTCCGCCTTGGGCGCATAGAGGTAGCAGTTCAGACCGAGCTGCGACAGCCAGCTGGCGTAGGACAGCCGCGCGGACATTGGCCAGGGCGTGCCATAGAAACCCTCTATGATGCCCCGCAGTGGCGCCGTCGCTGCCCCGCTTCTCATGCGGCGAATATTCCTTTAGGTGGCATTTTTGTAATACACATATAACTAAAGGTGCTAAAATTAGACCGCGAAAGCTGTGGAAAAATACCTGAATTGAGCGATACTTGAGTAGCGGTCGGAATCCCTTCGGGGCATTCTGGTCGCCGGGGGCATACCCAATGGCCCCGTGAAGGGAGAAATTCCTTTATGTTTCACTCCTAATGGTCTTGTTGGGCTCCTTTTTGGAGCCCATTTTTTTGACCATAATACTATTGATATCAAAAACTTGCAGGGGCCTTTGA
>JAWLGG010000213.1:0-5588 GCA_041685155.1 Chromatocurvus sp. | reverse complement strand
CCCACTTGCCGTCAATGTAGAACTGCGTGTAATCGCGCATGGTGAACTCCGTTGTCAGGGACAAAGACACAAGCCCCGAGTGTAGCACCGCCGAACGGTCGCGACAGCCGTCCCTCCCCCAGCGTGTCAGGCGGGTAGTAACGGCGGTCAGCTGGAAGGCGGGCGGCCGCTTGCGCGATACTGGGGATTGCAACACAATCCAGGCTTGTCTCGCACTGATGAGGGAGCCACATAACATGACCATGGACATCGGCAGCGACGAGATGACCCTGTTCCGGGACATGGCGCGACGCGCTTTCGAGCACGAGATCTCGCCGCACTACGAGACCTGGGAAGAGGAGCGCATGGTGCCCCGGGAACTGTGGCGCACCCTCGGCGCCGCCGGCCTGCTGTGCCCTGATGTGGACGAGGCCTATGGCGGTGCCGGCACCTCACCGCAGGTGACACTGGCGATGATCGAGGAGCTTTCGCACATGGGCTTTGGCGGCTTCGCCAGCGGCTACGGCATTCACTCGAATATCGTGGCGCCCTATCTGGTTCACCACGGCAGCGAGGCGCAGAAGCAGCGGTGGCTGCCGCGCATGGTCAGCGGCGAAGCCGTCGGCGCACTGGCCATGACTGAACCGGGCGCGGGCTCGGATGTGCAGGCCATACGCACGACCGCGGTGCGCGATGGCGACGAGTGGATCCTGAACGGCTCCAAGATCTTCATTACCAACGGCATACATGCTGACCTCGTGCTGGTCGCCGCAATCACCGACCCCGGCAAGGGAGCAAAAGGCACCTCACTGTTCCTGGTGGATGCGCACCTGCCGGGTTTCGAGAAGAGCCGCAAGATCGACAAGATCGGCCAGCACGCGTCAGACACCGCGCAGCTGTTCTTCCAGGATGTGCGCCTCCCGGCAGATACACTGCTCGGTGAGCTGAACCGCGGTTTCATTATCATGATGCAGGAGCTTCCCCGGGAACGCCTCGGCATCGCCGCGCAGGCCGTGGCCGCGGCGGAGGGCGCCCTGGCTCTTACCGTGGACTACGTCGGCGAGCGCAAGGCTTTCGGGCAGCCCATCGCCAGCTTCCAGAACACGCGCTTCAAGCTGGCCGACGTGAAAACGGACATCGCCCTGAATCGGGCGCTCTATGAGCAGTGCGCCGATGAGTACAGCCGCGGTGAACTGACCGCGGACAAGGCGGCGATGCTCAAGCTGGCCTCCTGCGAGATGCAGTGCAGCACTATCGACGAGTGCCTGCAGCTGTTTGGCGGCTACGGCTACACCAGCGAGTACCCGATCTCACGCTTCTATACCGACGCGCGCATACAGCGCATTTACGGCGGCACCTCCGAGATCATGCGCGAGCTGGTGGCGCGCAGCCTGCTGGGGCGCTGAGCCTGCCGCCATGGCGCAGGACCCCGGCTGACCCGGCGCCTGGATTCAGCTGATTACGCCGTCGGCACGCAGTTCGGCAAGCTCCGCCTCGGTCAGTGACAGTATGCCCTGCAGTATTTCCGTGTTGTGGCTGCCGATATCGCCCCCGGGCCAGTCGGTGCGCCCCGGGGTCGACTCCAGCCGCGGCAGGATCGCCGGAATCTTCAACGGCTTGCCGTCTATCTCCACCTGCTCGAACATGCCACGGGCCTGGTAATGGGGGTCGGCGAGCATGTCCGCCACGCTGTAAATGGGTCCGACCGGGACCCGGGCCTCTTCCAGCTGCGCGATGATTTCCTCCGCAGAGTGGCGCTGGCACCACTCGGATAGCGCCGCGTCGATTTCCGCCTGGTGCACGATGCGACCGGCATTGACCGCCATGGCCGGATTCTCTGCCATGTCCGGCCGCCCCGCGACCACCATGAGGCGCCGGAAAATGGAGTCGCCGTTGCCGCCGATGATCACGTGCCTGCCGTCGCGACAGGTGTAGGTGTTGGTGGGCACGATGCCGGTGATGGTGGTGCCGGCGGGCTGTCGCACCACGCCGGCGCCGTCGTATTCCGGCACCATGCCCTCCATGAGATTGAAGACCGATTCATAGAGGGCGACATCGATGGTCTGTCCGAGGTCGTCCCGGTGACGCTGTATGACCGCCAGCGCAATGCCCAGCGCCGCGTGGATTGCAGACACCGTATCGCCCAGTGAGATATTCGGTCGCACCGGCGGCTGCCCCGGCTCGCCGTTGATATAGCGAAAGCCGCCGAAGCCTTCAGTGACCGAGGCATAGCCGGGCTTCTCCGAGTACGGGCCGTTCTGGCCGTAACCGGAAATCCGCGCGTAGATGAGCCGCGGATTGCGCTCCCGGACAACCTCCGGCCCCAGACCCCAGGCCTCCATGGATCCGGGACGGAAGTTCTCCACCAGCACGTCGGCGTCGTCGAGGAGGCGCAGCGCGAGTTCACGCCCACGGTCGGATTTCAGATCGAGGGTGACGCTTTTCTTGTTGCGGCCCAGGCTGCGGTACCACAGCGAGGCGCCGTCGCGCACCTCCCGCCAGCCGCGGATAGGGTCGCCCCCCGGCGGCTCCACCTTGATCACCTCGGCGCCGAAATAGGCCAGTATGGTTCCGGCGAAAGGCCCGGCCAGCAACTGCCCGAGCTCGATCACACGCAGGCCATCCAGTGGCCTCGATGAATTGGTCAACAGTCTTCTCCTGTTTGCCTTGTCCGGATAAGTGTACCGATCTTCAATAACGCAGCGTACGAGTTACGTGGTGTCAGCGCTGCCGTGACTCTCTGACTGCATCGAGAACATCCTTTGCCGTGATGCTGGATTTGATTCCTGGCACGTCGAACGGCGAACCGTTCTCGCTCCGCTTGGACTTCAGGATGAAGACGCTGCCATCCTTGCGCCTGATTTCAATCTCTTCCTTCTGGGCCAGTGACAGAAGCTTCGAAAGATTCTGTCTCGCCTCGGAATAAGTGAAAACTTTCATCGGGTTACTCCAGTATCTGAATGCGGAGCTGCTCGGCAATCTGCTGCATACGTTTATCTAGGGTCAGCAATGGCAAAGCATAGGCCTTGGCACATTGCAGAAAGTACGCATCGTAGGCGTAGATATCATGCTCTGCCGCAATCTGTATGGACCGATGGATATCTACAGTTACCAGCCTGACAGGAATCAGAGCCGTTACATTTCCAGCCTCAAGAGCTTCAGCCTTGGACAGCTTCCTGCGCTTTACCATCGCGGATAATGCATTACCAATCTCATAGGGTAATATCTCCGGGGCGGTGATCGAGGCGTCCCTGGTCAGATCGACAATACGCTCTTTCTCTGCCTCATCCAGAGTAACGGCAAGAAATATATTCGTGTCAGCGACGATATCCATACGTACAATTGTACAATTCTATTGAGATTTGTCTACACCATAGACACAGTGAGGCGCCAATGCGTCGACGGGTGTTTCGCCAGCCCGGAATAAAACTGCATTTGTCGTGGAGACCGTTGAGGTCGACAGCAGCCATCAATCTGCTAGAGTAAAGCGACCCACCAATTATCCGGGAGTAACGATCCATGTTCAGCATCACCAGAAACCACTGTCGCGTCGCCATCCTCGCGACGGCAATCGCCGCGGCCCCAGCCGTCCTTGCCCACTCCGTGAAAGACGAGCCTCTGCAGTCCTATCGCCAGTCCATCTTTGCGCTGGTGGGCATGAACTTCGGGCCGATCGCCGCCATGGTCAAGGGCGATATCCCCTGGGACGAGGACGCGATGGAAGGCTACGCCGATGACCTTGAGGAGATCGTTGACCTCGACCTGCTGCGTGGTTTTGCACCGGGCTCGGAAAAAGGCACGACCCGCGCCAAGCCGGAAATCTGGGACAACATGGACGACTTCGAGTCCAAGCTGGAGGACCTCCGCGATGCCGCGGCCGCACTCGACGAAGCCGTCGAGGAAGGCGATCGCAAGGAGATCGCAAACGCCGTCAAGAATACAGGCGGTGCCTGCAAGGCCTGTCACGATGAGTACAAGTCGAAAGACTACCTGTACTGAGTGATCCCTGTAAGGGTGCGAGAATGATCCCGCCGGCGTGAGCCACCGGGTTCTGGTCGCCGGCGCCAGCGGCTACATCGGCCGCCAGCTGGTAAAGGAGCTCGTGACCCGCGGGTGCTACGTCACCTGCCTGTTACGCCGGTTTCCCGCCGAGGGCAGCCTGCCGCAACTGGACGGTGCGCACCTTCGTGTCGTGGACTTTGCGAGCGCCGACGCCATCGTCGGGCAGGGTATCCGTGGCGAGCGGTTCGATGCGGTGTATTCCTGCCTGGCCACCCGCGGCGGCGGCATCCGCGACGCCTGGCATGTGGAATACGACTGCAACCGTCATCTGCTGGCAGCCGCCCAGGCCGCCGGCATCCCGCATTTCGTGCTGCTTTCGGCCATATGCGTGCAGAAGCCACGACTGGCGTTCCAGCACGCCAAACTCGCCTTCGAGCAGGAATTGCAGTCGGCCGACCTGCGCTACAGCATCGTGCGACCGACCGCCTTTTTCAAATCCCTCTCTGGCCAGATAAGCCGCATCACCGCCGGCAAATCGTTCCTGGTGTTCGGTGACGGCAAGCAGACCTCCTGCAAGCCGATCAGCGAGCGGGACCTGGCTGTATTTCTCGCCAACTGCCTGGACGACAACAGCACAGGCAATGCCATTCTGCCGATCGGCGGCCCCGGGCCGGCGATCACGCCGCGGGAGCAGGGAGAGATGCTGTTCCGCGTGTACGACAGGCCTCCCCGGTTCACCCAGGTGCCTGTGCAGCTGTTCAGCGTTGTCGGCGCCCTGCTCTGGCCATTCGCGCGCGTTTCGCCGGCGGCAGCAGACAAGGCCGAGTTTGCGCGTATCGGGCGCTTCTATGCCACCGAGTCCATGCTCTGTATGGACCCCGATACCGGGCAATATTCCGCCGATGCGACGCCGGCCTTCGGCAGCGATACGCTGGAGGTCTTCTATCGGCGCACGCGCAGTGAAGGACTCGCGGGACAGGAACTCGGCGAACACGCGCTGTTCTGACACCGGCACCGCAAGCCGCCTCGACGCGCGGGTCGGGCACCTACCAGTAGGATTCCGGCTCCGGCGCCGCGGCGATCACACCCCACAACAGCAGTCCAAGCAGACCGGCGATCAGGACAGCCCACCACCAGGGCCGCGCGGGACCGGTGCCATGACGGCCTTCGGCGTAGCCGCGCAACATGGGGCCGAGCAGGCGGTCGCGGGCGATGAACTGGTAATAGGCAATGGCAGCGACATGCAGCGCGATGAGGCCCAGCAAGACATCAAACGCCGTTTCGTGAACACTGCCGAGATAATCAGTAACGGAGGAATCGGCGGCGTGGTAAAGCGGTCCGTCGAACAGGATGCCGTCGCTGTTGAACAGGCCGCTGCCGGCCTGGAACAGCAATACCAGCCAAAGCGCCATGGAGGACCACCCGCCCAGCGGGTTGTGCCCCGGCGTCTGGGGCGGTGCACCGCGCAGGTAGGCGATGGCCGCGCGCGGACCGCGCAGGAAATCACTGAAGCGCGCCTGCGGACTGCCGACAAAACCCCAGATCAGGCGCGTCGTCACCAGCACGAGGACGCTGTAGCCGATCCATGAGTGCTGTTCCATGTAGCC
>JAWLGG010000212.1:0-5639 GCA_041685155.1 Chromatocurvus sp. | reverse complement strand
CCGAAGGCGCCCGGCTGAAAGAGCAGTGTCCCGTCGGACAGGCGTATCTGGGCATTTTCGATGGCTTCTGTGCCCGGTTGCGTCTGGCGATCCTCGCGGGACTGGGTAAAATGAATCCCGAAGCTTGTGGCCGGGTCTTCGTGGTGTTCGAAGTCGCCGTAGCCACCGACAGGGCCGAAATCACCCTGGGGAGTCCACCACAGCGCACCGGAGAAGGTATTCAGGCTGTAAAACGCAGTACACGGCTGGTGACCTCCAGTTCCCGTGCGTAGTCCGAAAACTCCTTGCCGCTCGCCGCAACGAAATCCGAACCGGCCAGAATGCGGTCGGAGTAATCGTTGAAAAATTCCACAAAGCGATCACCCCAGCGGTGATAGGCGTTGTAGAGGACATCCCAGGAGATATCGAGCATCAGGTTGGGGTGCGTATCGAGGCGCTGCTTCATGATGGAGATGCGCTGTTTGCGTCTTCCGGGTGCGCAAGATCCATGAATGTCATGGACAGGGTGACGTGCAGGTTGCTGGTGGACTGCTGACTCACTTCCACGGCGTTGATAACGTCGTTTCTGATAGCGGGTTTCGCGGTCGTCCCGACGCAGTCAAGATAGTAGGTACACGCCGAGTCGAGCGGCAGTGCCTGGCCAATGCCAAAGTAGTTGACAAAGCGCACGCCAAGCCTGTCGAAATAGCTAGACAGCTCGTCTGGAGGAATGGCAGAGCCACCGAAGGGTCGTGGATGGAAGTGCGCATCCACGATTGCCGTGTGGCCCTCCTCACTGCGGTCAAAGCAGGCCTGCTGTGCCGGCGCATCCGCAAATGACGAGAGATCGCGCTGAGAGCCCGAAGTCGCGGTCAAAGGCGCTTCGGGAACTGGCGGTGCGCCGGAGCAGGCGGCCAGGCAGGCGGCGAGGGCCAGCGCGGACAGGACCGATCTGGAAGATGTTCGGTCCGTGGTCGCAAATAGGCGATTGAGCCTTCTCCGGCGCGACTTTCTTTCCTTCATACCAATACCTGCTGTGCGGCTGGGTTCATTCCCGGGAAGTGATAAACGCCCGGGCAACCGATCGACCATTGATTCACTCTGGATCCTGCGCCCGTTCCCGGCGCGATAACTGACCGCCCTTTCCTGTATTCCCCGGTTCGCTCGCCAAATCTTGTCTGCGAGGTGAAAACAGGGCGCAGACTCTAGGTGTGAGGCAAGGGTTCGGAAAGCGGCGAAAGTGCAAGAATGCCCTGCTGACAGGAAGGTACATCTGTATCGCGCTGCGTGATCGCCGCCCTGCACAGCGGCGGAGAGACACTGATTTCGCGATGAAACCGTTAAAGGCAGCCGGCCGGGTGGATCGTGAGCGACCCGCGATCAAACATCCTTTCACGGAATCAGCTGCCGGAAAGTAGAAAAAGTGCAAGTTTCCCTGCTTCCGAGCTTAAGCAAAGCCCGCGCGTGGCGAGGAATGTCATGCCCCTGTAAAATTAAAGGATGTTTCGGAGTCAGGAAACCATCGTGACACGAGCGTCTCATACCCGGTTCCATTCCGCCGAGGATTTTGAAAAAGGACTCGCTGGTCTCATTGACGGTGAATGCACACAATCGACCGTGGGGCCGACCGATATTACCCTTGTCACTCGGCAAGAGTCCGGGTGTATCATCCAGTCCTGTCATTCCACCCAGCAGATGCTGCTTCGGGGCTCACGGAGCCCGGACTTCTGGACACTTTCCCCTGTTGGACAGGCCGCGCATGGCGGCCGCTTCCATGGCCGTTCAATGACGTCCAGTGATCTTGTCATGCTGAATCCCGGCGGGGAGGCCTACCAGCAGGTTTTTCCCGGTCAAAGTCAGCTTGCCGTATCAGTCCCGGTACCTCTGGCGGAGAAAATACTGGAGGTAGAACACCGACGCTCGGCGAGCAGTTTACTCAATGAATGGCGGGTCAAGACGGATCCCGACGTTACAAACCGCCTTGAAAAGCTGCTGCAACAGATCCTCCGGCAGCAGGACTCTGCAGCAGACATCGGTGCGCCTGAAGATCTCGCATCCAGGATACTCGCGCTCGCGATGAGTGGTCGAGAGGCCACAACGGCGCGGGTGAATGTGGTTCATAGGCGGCGAGTGGTCGCACGTGCCGAGGCTATGATTCGCAGCCGGCTTCATGCGCCACCCTCTGTCATGGCGTTATGCGAGGCGACAAATACCAGCAGAAGAGCACTTTTTTATGCCTTCGAATCTTTGCTGGGGCGATCTCCAATACAACACGCCAATATTCTCCGTCTGCATGCCGCTCGGCGTCGGATCACAGAATCCGGCTCTGGTGGCACCGTCAGATCTGTGGCTGAAGGATTGGGGTTCTGGCATCCGGGCCAGTTCTCCGCAGATTATCGAAGGCTATTTGGTGAGTTGCCAAGCGAAACAAAAAAAATGGGGTCTTCAACAAGTCGAATTGGTAAAAGATACACGGCTCTCCAGCCAGATACTCGGTATCCAGGTGTCCCGGAAAGTATTGCCGGTGAACGTTCCACCCGCGGATGATGAAGTTGAGATGGAAGTGACCCATGCCGGGGACAAGCCCAGTTGCCCCAAGCTCGAAACAGTAAATCCGCATCATGACAAGCAGCGGCAACGACAACGCCATCTGGATTCCGGCCCGCTGAAAACGCTTCTGGTGCCCAAGGTGCCACGGGGAAAGCCCGTAACATGGCGCTGCAGCTATCGATGCGCCCTGGGCAGGTAACTTCCTGTCATTACTGGGGAAGACCCTCAACTTACAACCATGGAATGGAGGTATCGAATGAGAACAACTCCCGGCGTCGGTTCGCTGATTGCCCTGTGCACGCTGCTACTGACTGAAAACACAAGCGCCCAGGTCTTTGATAGCTCTAAGGCATCGCGAGCCGGAAGCTGGGAAACGTCCTTTGGACTGCTTGTTAACAACGATATCAGCAGCTCTGGTCCCGAAGGAAGTTCTCTCGACATAGACCGGGATCTCGGCCTTTCATTCAGTCTCGGTTATAACATGACAAACAATATTGCTGTGCGATTCGACGCTGCGTGGCTTCGGCCTGACTACGATGCCACTCTCAATACAGAGAACGAGGGGCTCCTGCAGATCAGTCACGAGCTGTCGGTTATCAGCGGCCATTTCAACGGCGTATGGAATATGTTCGATGGAGACTTCACGCCCTATGCGCAGGCGGGCGTAGGGTGGACCTATCTCGACTCCAACGTTATTGATGGCCCGCCGACAACCGGCTGCTGGTGGGATCCCTGGTGGGGTTACATCTGCAGCAATTTCTACTCGACTTATAGCGATACTAACTTTAGCTGGAATGTCGGGCTGGGGCTACGCTACGACATCAGCAGGACAATGTTCCTGCGCGGCGGCCTGGAACGCAGATATCTGGATAGTGACAATGGTGCAGATCCGGAGTTTGACGCATTGCGCGTAGAACTCGGCTGGAAATTCTGATTAAAGACCTGAGATGGAACGACTTTCGAACTCCTGGGGGCAACTCAATCATGTACCAATACCGCGTTGCGCTGCGGACCACGGTGATCGCGCTCTGTGCCCTCGCATCCAACTGTGCTCTGGCCGATGGACCCTATCCACGCAGTACGCACGAGTTCGCGCTTGGCGCGACACGGCAGAGTGCGCAGTCAACCGCGCTCGCGAGCGTTCCTGAGTTACCACCTGTCAACATCGAGCTCAAGGACCTGGACCTCGAGGACGAGCGCAGCTCCTGGTTTGCCGAGTACCGCTGGCGTTTCCGCGAGCGATGGCTTCTTGACGTCTTCGCGTACCAGTACAAGGACAAAGGACGCATCGCAGCAAGCAAGGATTTCAACTATAACGGCGAACAGTTCGCCGCGGGCGCTGTCGTTGACAGTACGCTCGAAGTCGATACCTATGCGGTAGATCTGCTTTATGCAGTGCACCAGGGAGGTCGCTCCGAAATCCTCATCGGCGGCGGCATTCACGCATTGGAGTTAACGGCTTCGTTCCGAGCGGCAATCGTTGGGGAAAATGAGATTGGCAGCCTCTCCCGCGCCTCCGACACACTGCTCTATCCCGTACCAAATTTTCGGGCACAGGGCACCTTCGATTTCAATGATCGCGTTGGGGCAGACCTCACCGCCGGCTGGATGAGTGCTGATGTGGCTGACTATGATGGCAGTTTTGGCTATCTGCATGCTCGACTGCGCTGCCGTCTGGGAAGTCGCAGCAGTCTGTCTCTGGGCTATCAATTCACTGCCGTCGACGTGAGTCGCGAACCGGGAAACGGTCGCAAACAGGTCTTCGACGGCGAACTGCAAGGCCCCACCCTGCAGTTCGCCTGGTCTTTTTAGAGAGGTACTTCGGCTACTTGTCGCAGTTCCACTCAGGCAGAAAGAAAGGACAGTGCCCCCTCGGCAAAAAGCCCTGTTGCTATCCACTCACGATCTCCCAGGACCGGTTGCACTTTCCGCGTGCCTGCGAAAGCCTGGACTCAACCCGGGGGAAGCGGGGCGCCTCACGTGTTTGAGCGCGCATTCAAGGGCGTTGGCTTACCAATCACCATTGGCACCGATAACGGCGTCCCCCGCGCACTTGCTCATGCCCTGTTCGACCTCAGCAAGCCCGCCCTGGGGTGGTGTACTGAATAGCTGGAAGTTAGTGTCCCGTGGTATAGACGCCTAACCCAGAAAACTACGCTCTGGAGAGCCGACGCCCACCCAGCATGAGCAATCCAAGCGCCATGGCGATCAGCCCATACAGGCCAATGCTGGGTACGGGAGTCGCCGCGGCCCCGCCTACCTGTATCAATTCCTGGCTATTGTCGGTATCGGTGCCATCTGAAACAGAGGCACAGTCTATGCCCTGGCCGCACAGGTCCACAGGGCCGGGACCTGCCTGGTAAGAGAAAGTGGCGTCGTCAGCTGCTATGCCCTCTATACCCAGTACCTGTCCATCACCCAGCGGGCCGCCATTCAGGTCATACACCAGACCGTTAAGCTCAGCGAAGCCCAGTGAAAAAGCCGGTACCACTGAATTTCCTGAAAAGCTCATTTGAAAATCAGAAATCTCGCCGTTGAACGAGGCCAGCTGGCCATCGGAGTCAAGATCCTCACCGGAAAATGAGCCAGAGACGGTAGCTCCTTCCGCAAAGCCACCCTGAGAGAACGTAAACGTCTGCTGCTGGGCTGCAGCGGCGCTCGCAAATAGCAGACCCATAAAAAAACATACTGCCTTGTTCATACAGACTCCTTCCCTGAGTAAGTGGCCGGCCGGTTTACACCGCGCCAGTCGTTTTGAAAGTTCACCCGCCTCAATTCAGGGCAAAGCATAACAAAAACTACAAATAATGTACGCCGCCTGACAAAACAGTGAAAATTTCATGCATGCGGCTCAATGTGCCTGTAGTAGCAGGCTGGGGATCAGCCTCCCGCCGTGCTTGTGAATCAGAACCATCCCCGTGTCACTCACTCTGCTGGAGTCAATTCGGCAACGGGCACCCACTTTTGGGCACGATTGCCTACCACGTCAGCGGTGTAAACTGCACCGGTGGTGTCTACGCCAACCCCGTGGACCCAGTCAACGGCACCTGCCGTTTGTCCCTGTGGCAATACGCTGTGTGCCTGCAGTTTCCCGGCGCCGTCGAAAACCA
>JAWLGG010000211.1:0-5653 GCA_041685155.1 Chromatocurvus sp. | reverse complement strand
AGGATGCAAAATGACAGATGAAGTCCTGACGTCCGCCACGGACGGCATACTGACCATCACGCTGAATCGACCGGCAGCGAAAAATGCGGCCAACCGCGCACTGGCGGTGGGTGTTGCCGCCGCCATCGATCAGCTGGAGGCCGACGACAGCCTGCGTGTGGCAATCCTGACCGGCGCCGGTGGCACTTTCTGCTCCGGCATGGACCTCAAGGCCTTCGTCACGGGCGAACTGCCCGTGGTCGAGGGACGGGGCTTTGCCGGTATGGTCGAATACCTGGCGAGCAAGCCGATCATCGCAGCGGTCGAGGGCTACGCCCTGGCGGGCGGGTTTGAGCTGGCCATCAGCTGCGACCTGATCGTCGCCGCGGAGGACGCGAAATTCGGCATTCCCGAAGTCAAGCGCGGTCTCGCCGCCGCCGCGGGTGGACTGGTGCGGCTGCCCAGGCAGATTGCCCCGCGCATCGCCATGGAAATGGCCCTGACCGGGGAGTTCATCAGCGCCGCCCGCGCCTACGAGCTGGGACTGATCAACCGCGTGGTCGCGCCCGACAGCGCGCTGGAGCAGGCGACCACTCTGGCCACGGCAATCGCCGCCAACGGCCCCCTGGCGGTGGCCGCGTCGAAGCAGGTGATTGCCCTGGCCGAGGACTGGACCCGGGACAACATGTTCGAGAAGCAGACTGCGATCACCCGGGGTGTCTTCACCAGCGAGGACGCCATCGAAGGCGCCACGGCATTCGCCGAGAAGCGCGCCCCTGACTGGAAGGGGCGCTAGCCAGGCCAGGGACCAGGTCGCTGGGGCCGGCGCGCTGGAGCCGACACTCAGGCGGCTTCGCTACCGCCCGCCGTGCGACGCCGGTCGGTTCCGCCGGCGTCAGATGCAGATGCGCGAGGCGTCTTCTTGCGCGGCACACCGGCACTCCCCGCCGCCCGCTTGCGCGCGCGGCTCTTTGCGGTCGAACCCTGGGGATTGCGGGCCAGGCGCTGTGACCCCGTCTCGCGCATTGCCTCGCGGTCGGCCCGGGTCGGCTGCGGGCGCCGCCGCGACGACCGCGGGCGGTGGTAGCGGTCGCCCTCCGGCCGCAGGTCACCGTACTCGAAGCGGTGCAGGATCTCCTCCATGGTGCGGGAGATCATGGTGCAGAGCCGGATCGACTCGACGTGGGGGAAGGTCGAGAATTCACCGCCGCGCATCAGATCCACCAGCTCCTTCTCGGACAGGTGCGACAGGATCTTGGCGGGGTTGTACCAGCGGAAACTGGGCACGATGTTGATATCGCCGCTGTAGTCCTGGTCCATCAGCGCGTGCACGCCATTCAGCAGCATATTGAAGCGCGGCCAGTTATCGCCCTGCTGCTGCGCCACACCGCGATAGAAATTGAGCATTTCGCGGCCCATACCGACACCGAGAGAACCCAGGGCGGCACCGACGCGACTGCGCGGCTTGCCGCCGCGCAGGAAGGGCGTGGCGATCGGGTTGACCATGCTGACAATGTAGTGATTCGTGCTGTACAGGCGCGACAGTCGCTTGGATGGCAGGTCGTCGGCAATGGAGCCGTCCACCCATTTGCGCGTGGGCAGGTAGGGCTGTGCCTCGCCGTGGACATTCTTCGCCATCAGCATGACCGGTGGAAACACACCCGGCACCGCACAGGAGGCCATGACCGCCGCGCGTATGTAGACGTTGGGCGAGGTGATGGCATTGAGCAGGCGTGCGCGCTGGTGCGGCTCCGCGGGCGCCACGGTGATACTGATCTGGCGTCCGGTTTTCTCGTAGGCCTCCTGGAACGTCATGTCCGGCATCAGGCGGGCGATGATCCTGAGCAGGTCACCGACGTCGATCTGCGGACTCCGTCCGAAAAACATGCGCGAGAAGACGCTGGCCTCGCGCTCTGCCTCGAAATGCACGTTGGCCGGATCGAAGAACTTCTCGAGTTCCTTGTCAGTGTGCGTGCCGAGCACGCCGGCGACCAGCGATCCCGCACTGGAGCCGGAGATCACCCGCGGCAGCAGGCCCTGGCTGAGCAGCGTCTTGACCACGCCGAGGTGGTAGAAACCGAGTACGCCACCACCACTGAGCATGAGTGCCGACCGGCCAAAGCAGATATTGGCGCGGTAGAAGAAGTCCATCTTCTCCTGGACGTCGATCTTGCTGTTGTCGATATCGGCGATGAAGCGCAGGGAATCGTCGATTTCCTCGATGTACTGCTCGATGAGATGCTTGGTACCGAACTTCGCGCGCTGGTACAGCGTGCTGCGACCCATGCCGCCCATGTTGCCGTGTATGCCCTCGTTGAGCGTGAACAGCAGGCCCTGGTAGTCCTGTCGCGAGCGCAGGCTGCGCAGGCGGTCGAGGCGCAGCCGGATCTGGCCGTAGTCGTACTGTCGCGTCTGGTCGACTTCACGCCAACGCTTGGCACCGCTGCGCTCGTCGTGCTCCAGCGCCAGTTCCCGCCAGCCGTCATAGGTCTCGCTCTGCGCCATCTGGCGCTCGATCCGGGCGAGTTTGCGGGACTTGATCATGTTCTACCTCAACGACTTCCGGCAATTGGACAGCATACAGTGTAAGCGAATCCTGACGCCGAAGGGTAATCGGTCGCCCGGTTGCGGCACTCCCCCCGGGGCGTCAGACCACGGCAGATCAGTGTTCCTCCGGGCCTTCACCGGAACGTGTCGCGCCCCGGTATTCCTCCACCAGGTTGCGCTTGTACAGCTTGCCGTTATCCATGCGCGGCAGCTGCGGGTGAAAATCCAGGGACCGCGGCAGCTTGACGTGGGACAGCCGCTCGCGCAGCCACTCAATCAGCTCAATGGCGACCTCGTCCGTGGCATCCACCCAGTTCTGCGGCTGCACCACCGCCTTGACTTCTTCTCCGAACTCCTCATTGGGCAGCCCGAACACCGCCACGTCGGCGACCTTGTCGTGGGTGATGAGGAGGTTCTCGATTTCCTGCGGATAGATATTGACGCCGCCGCTGATGATCATGAAGCTCCGGCGGTCGGTCAGGTAGAGAAACCCGTCCTCGTCGAGATAGCCGACATCCCCGGTGGTCGCCCAGCCCTGTTCATTGAAGGCATCGGCGGTCTTTTCCGGCTCGTCATGGTAGCGAAAGGAAGCCTGCTCGCCCGAGAAGTACACGGTACCGATCTCGCCGGGCGGCAGCTCCCGGCCATCGTCATCGACGATATGTACCTGTCCCACCAGCGCAGGACCCACGGAGCCCTTGTGCGTCAGCCAGCTTTTCGAATCGATGATGGTCGCGCCGATGCCCTCGCTCGCCGCGTAGTACTCGACGATGACCGGGCCCCACCACTCGATCATCTGCTCCTTCACCTCGACCGGACAGGGCGCGGCTGCGTGGATGGCAAACTGCATGCTGGAAATATCGTATTTCCCGCGCACCTCGGCGGGAAGCTTGAGCATGCGGATGAACATGATCGGCACCCACTGACTGTGCGTGGCCCGGTGCTCCTCGATCAGGCGCAGCGCCTGCTCGGCGTCGAAGTGCTCCATCACCACACATGTCCCGCCCTGGTACAGCGCCATCATGTTGTAGTGCAGCGGTGCCGCGTGATAGAGCGGTGCCGGCGACAGGTAGACCGTCTCCTCGCCAAAGCCGAAGGCCACGCCGAGCGAACCGGACAGGGGATGTGGCGCATTGACATCGTCACTGTGGGGCGAGATGAAAACTCCCTTCGGTTTGCCCGTCGTGCCCGAGGAATACAGCATGGGCACGCCGTTGGCCTGATCGTCGATCGGCGTCTGTGGCTGTCCATCCACCGCCTCCTCCCAGGGCTCGAAACCCTCCACAACGCCGCCGACCATGTAGAAATGGCTGACCGCCGTCGCGCGCTCGCGCATGGGGGCGGCCACGTCGGCCAGTGTGTGGGAGGCGATGAAGAGACGCGCGCCGCAGTTATCCAGGATATAGGCGGTCTCTTCCTGCTGCAGGTGGGTGCTGATCGGCGTGTAGATCAATCCCGCCCGCTGTGCGGCCCAGCAGATTTCGAGAAACTGTCGGCAGTTTTCCAGCATCATGGCGATGTGGTCGCCGCGCTGCAGGCCCAGCGAGCGGAACAGCTGCGCGCCCTGGTTGGAGCGCTCATCCAGCTCCCGGTAGGTCACGATCTCGCCGGAGCCGCCCATGATAATGGCGGGCTTGTGCGGGTAGGTTTCTGCGGTAATGCTCGGATGGGGCATGGGCTTCCCTCGTGCGTTGTCGACCTTATCGGCGTTACTATAGGGCCTGTGACACGCCCCGTATACATGGAGCCCCCCATGCACGACACGCAAAGCCCCGCGGCAATACGCGCCCGGATCCGCGCCGGAGAGCACCCGGACAACACGTCCGGGCTGGCGCCGGGCTTCGTGCAGTGCAATCTCGTGATCCTGCCGGAGGCGCACGCCCACGACTTCCTGCGCTTCTGCCAGGCGAACCCCCGCCCCTGCCCCCTGATCGCGATGAACCCGACACCCGGTGACCCCGGCCTGCCAACGCTGGGGGATATCGACATCCGCCAGGATGTGCCGCGCTACCGCGTGTTCGAGGACGGCCGTGCCGGTGATGACGTCGCCGATATCGCTGCACTGTGGCGCGACGACCTGGTGGTCTTCGCCCTGGGCTGTTCGTTTTCCTTCGAGGAGGCGCTGCTCGCCGATGGCCTGGACGTGCGCAACGTCAGCGAGGGCGTCAACGTTCCGATGTACCGGACGGACATCGCCTGCACCGCGGCGGGCGCCTTTGTCGGCAACATGGTGGTCAGCATGCGTCCCTTCGTGCCGGCGGATGCCATCCGCGCGATCCAGGTCTGCACCCGCTTCCCCGCGGTGCATGGTGCACCCGTCCACCTGGGCGACCCGGCGGCCATCGGTATCGGCGACCTGTCCAGACCCGACTTCGGCGATACGGTCACTGTCGGAAACGGCGAAATGCCGGTATTCTGGGCCTGTGGCGTGACGCCGCAGGTGGCGCTGGAAAACGCCCGACTGCCCTTTGCCATCACCCACAGCCCCGGCTGCATGCTCGTGACCGACCTGCGCAACAGCCGGCTGGCAGTTCTCTGAGCCACAACGGGACAACCGCCATGCTTCTCAATTGTGACCTGGGCGAAAGCTTCGGCAGCTGGTGTATGGGCATGGATGCCGACGTCATGCCGCATATCGATCTTGCCAATGTCGCCTGCGGATTCCACGCCGGCGACCCCGTGACCATGATCCGTACCATTACCCTGGCCCGGGACCACGGCGTGCGACTCGGTGCGCACCCCGCCTACCCGGATCTCGTCGGCTTTGGCCGCCGCTCCATGCTGCTGTCGGTGGAGGAACTTGGCGCCAGCCTGCTCTACCAGATAGCCGCACTCGACGGCATGGCGGCCACGACCGGGCTGAGCGTCGAGTACGTCAAGCCCCACGGCGCCCTGTACAACGACATGATGGCCGATGCCGGCATACTCGATACCGTCATGGCCACCGTCGCCAGCTATCACCGACCGCTGAAGCTCATGCTGCTGGCAACGGCGGCGCAGGGGGAGCATCGCGAAGCGGCGGCAGGACACGGCCTCGACCTGCTGTTCGAGGCCTTTGCCGACCGCTGCTATGACGATGAGGGACGGCTGCTCTCGCGGCGTCTGCCCCGCGCCGTGCACGACCGCG
>JAWLGG010000210.1:0-5655 GCA_041685155.1 Chromatocurvus sp. | reverse complement strand
GCCACCGATCAGTGCGTAGTCCAGCTCAAGCCCGAGGCGGAAGCGGCGGTCAAGGGCGCGCATTACCTTGTCGGCCTCGGCGACAATCTCCGGCCCGATGTGATCGCCGGGCAGCATGAGTATGCGGCGCGTCACCTCAGTTCTCCGCCACGGTTTCGAAGTCGCCGAACAGCCAGGGCGAGCGCTCCTGCCACTGCGCCTCGAAGCGCCGGATGGCATCCGCGCTCTTCAGGGTCATGCCGATATCATCGAGACCTTCCAGCATGCGCTGCTTGCGGAACTCATCGACGCTGAAGGCGAGATCCTCCCCGGACGGCGTCGTGACCACCTGCGCAGGGAGGTCGACCTCGAGGGTGTAGCCCTCATTAGCGTAGAGCTCGTTGAACAGCGCGTCCACCTGCTCCGTCGACAGCACCAGGGGCAGAATGCCGTTCTTGAAGCAGTTGTTGTAGAAGATGTCCGCAAAGCTGGGCGCAATGATCACGCGAAAACCGTAATCGGCCAGCGCCCAGGGCGCATGTTCTCGACTGGAGCCACAGCCGAAGTTCTCGCGTGCAAGCAGTACCGTGGCACCCTGGTAGCGCCTGAAATTGAGGGGGAAATCCGGATTCAGCGGGCGCCCGCTGCAGTCTTCACCGGGCTGCCCCTCGTCAAGGTAGCGCAGGTCATCAAACAGGTTCGGACCGAATCCGGTGCGCTTGATGGACTTCAGGAACTGCTTGGGAATGATCAGGTCGGTGTCGACATTGGCGCGATCCATGGGCGCCACCAGGCCGGCATGCTGTATCAGTGGTTTCATGCTGCGGCCTCCCCGAGCTGCCGGACGTCGGTGAAATGCCCGGCGACGGCCGCGGCGGCGGCCATGGCCGGACTGACCAGGTGGGTGCGCCCGCCGGAGCCCTGCCGACCCTCGAAATTGCGGTTGGACGTCGATGCACAGTGCTCACCCGAGCCCAGCTTGTCGGCGTTCATGGCCAGGCACATGGAGCAGCCCGGTTCGCGCCACTCCATGCCGGCGTCGGTAAAGATGCGGTCCAGGCCCTCTGCCTCCGCCTGCTTCTTGACCCGGCCGGAGCCCGGCACCACAAGCACCTGCTTCACCGACTCCGCCTTCCTGCGGCCGCGGACCACCGCGGCGGCCTCCCGCAGATCCTCGATCCTCGAGTTCGTGCACGACCCGATAAACACCCGGTCGAGACGGATGTCCGTGATCGGCATGCCCGCCTCCAGGCCCATGTATTCCAGTGCACGGCGCACGGCGGCGGCGCGGGTCGGGCTGTCCATCGCGTCCGGATCGGGCACGTTGCCGTGCACCGGCGCGACCATCTCGGGCGACGTGCCCCAGGTCACCTGGGGCTCGACAGCGGCACCCTCGAGCTCTACCACCCGATCAAAATGCGCGCCCTCGTCGCTGTGCAGGTCGCGCCAGGCCGCCACGGCGGCATCCCACATGTCACCGCGGGGCGCATAGGGACGCCCGCGCACGTAGTCGATGGTCACGTCATCCACCGCGATCATGCCCATACGCGCACCCGCCTCGATGGACATGTTGCACAGCGTCATGCGCCCCTCCATGGACAGCGCACGCACCGCCTCGCCGGCGAATTCTATGGCGTAGCCGGTACCGCCGGCGGTACCGATTCGCCCGATGATCGCCAGCGCCAGGTCCTTGGCGGTGACCCCGGCCGGCAGGCGCCCGCTGACCCGCACCTGCATGTTTTGCATTTTCTGCTGCATCAGGCACTGGGTTGCCAGTACGTGCTCCACTTCCGAGGTGCCGATACCGTGCGCCAGCGCGCCCAGGGCACCGTGTGTCGATGTGTGGGAATCGCCACAGACCAGGGTCATGCCCGGCAGGGTGGCGCCCGACTCCGGGCCGACCACGTGCACAATGCCCTGGCGAACGTCGTTGATGGGAATCTCGACGATCCGGAACGCACTGCAGTTGTCGTCCAGCGTCTGTACCTGAAGGCGCGACACCGGATCGAGAATCCCCGCCACCCCGCCACGACGCTCGTCCGCGCCAGTGGGCACATTGTGATCCGGCACCGCAAGGTTGGCGCCGAGGCGCCAGGGCTTGCGATCCGCAAGCCGCAGGCCTTCGAAAGCCTGCGGCGATGTCACCTCGTGAATGAGGTGCCGGTCGATGTAGATCAGGGCCGAGCCATCGTCCCACTCTTCCACCAGGTGATTGTTCCAGAGCTTGTCGTACAGCGTCATCGCAGTCATGGTCTGTCTTCCTCCAGCACGTCGTGCCTGCCATCGCATCAGACGCGAAGCCTAACGCGCACACTTGAATTACTCCAATTTATTATTTTTATTTATTGGATAACTGAATACTATAAATACGTTTACCCGGGGAGCCACCGCCATGTCTGCCGACCTCGACCTGCACAACCTGCGCGCCTTTCGCGCCATCGCCGAGAGCGGCTCGTTCTCGGCGGCGGCGGCGCGCCTGCACCTGTCGCAGCCCGCGGTCAGCAAGCGTATTGCCCTGCTGGAGGCGCATCTTGGCGTGTCCCTGTTCGACCGGGTGGGACGCCGTGTACTGCTCACCGAAGCCGGGTCGGCGCTTCTACCCCATGCCGCGACGGTCGAACTGTCCTTCGCGGCGGCGACGCAGGCGGTGCGGGATCTCGACGGCGAGGTCTCCGGGCGCCTGCACCTCGGCACCAGCCACCATATCGGCCTGCACCGCCTGCCGCCGGTGCTGAGTGCCTTCAAGCGCGCCTATCCAAGGGTGCAGCTGGATATACAGTTTCTCGACTCCGAACAGGCCTATGCGGCACTGGCAGGCGGTGACATCGAGCTCGCGGTGGCTACCCTCGCGCCCGATGACAGCCCACAGCTGGCAAGCTACCCCCTGTGGCGGGATCCGCTGGATTTCATGGTCGCTGCCGACCACCCTCTCGCCGACAATGCGGAGACGGCCCTGGCGGACCTGGCCGACCTGGAGGCCGTTCTGCCAGGCCTGGACACCTTTACCGGACAGCTGGTCGCGCGCTGCTTCGACGCCGCGCGCCTGCCGCTGAAGGTCTCGATGTCCACCAACTACCTGGAAACCCTGCGCATGCTCGCCGGCGTCGGTCTTGGCTGGACCGTTCTGCCAAGGAGCATGTGCGACCGCTCGCTGCGCTGCCTCTCCGTCGAGGGGGTGCAGCTCGAACGCACCCTCGGCTGCGTGCATCACCGGCAGCGCTCGCCCTCCCGCGCCGCCGGCGCGCTGTCCGCCGCGCTTCGGTCCGCGGCAGATCCCGGTTAATCAGCCGCCAAAGAGCCGCGCCGCTTCCGCGCGACCGGCGTCGTCTTTCCACATCCCATCATGATCGGGGACATAGAAGGTACCGCTGTAGCGAACAATCAACTTGTCGCCGTCGCAAATCACGCCAGAACAGAAACCGAAGCGGCGCTTTGCCTCAACGTGGTCGGTCCGGGTCTGCAGCCAGCGGCCCCTGCGACCCGGGGACAGGAAGTCGAAGGACAGACTGACCGTGGGCAGGCCCCGGGGGGGATCGAGCTGTGCACTCACCGTGGAGGCCGCGGCGATATCCGCCAGGGTCATAAGGGCGCCACCGTGGCAGATGCCCATGAGGTTGCAGTGCGCATCGCCCACCTGCAGGCCGAAAACCACCTCCCTGCCACCCTCGATACGACGGTAGTAAGGGCGCAGGCTGTCGCTGTAGGCAAGGCCCTCGGGCATTATCTCGAAGCCGTCGGGTACATTGTCGTCTGACACAAATCTTCTCCTGGTGCTCTACAAGGTGTGTAAATGTGGCGTTCGCTGGGTTTGTCAGTGCGCTAGAAAATCGCCATGGCAACGCCGGTAGCCAGGGCTTCGCCGAACTCCCTCGCGGCATCGAGCTGCGGCGGACCCGGCAGGCCGTGGATGATCTGCGGCTCGGTCGCCAGTGTAAAGGGAATGCCCTTGAAGATGCGCTGCGCCTCACGGACCGCACCCTCGCCATCACTGCCGGCGCTGATCAGCAGGGCATAGGGAAGCACCCGGGCGGCGTCGATGGCCGGATAGAAAATCCGGTCGAGAAAATCCTTCGCGCCGCCGTTGAGCCGGCCATTGTTCTCGGCGCACACCAGCAGCAGGGCATCGACCCGGGCCAGGTCGCGACTGCCCAGATCGCTGCAGCGCCGGCAGGTCACGTCGACGTCCTCAGAGGCCCGTGCGCCCGCCGCGGCGGCCATTGCCAGACGGGCACTGGCCCCGCTCTGGCTGTGGTAGGCAACAAGGAGCGTTTTCACAGCTGCGAGCCTCCCCGGTAACGGCCTCTCTGCACCTGTGGACAACTCTGGGTAAAACTTGCCGGCAGGCGTCGGACAGGCTCCAATGCAAGGGAGCAGCGCCTCACGCCCAACAAAAAAACCCTCATATATAAGTCATTTATATCAATTAGTTGCAAACACATCACAGAATAAACCTTAATATATGACATGCACGGCGCTGGCGACTGACGCTGGAGCCAGCCTGTGCATAACCCTGCCGCCGTGGCCCAGCGGTGTTCACGCCGCAGCCATCAGGCGGCGGGGCGGTGGCTCAGTCGAAAACACACATGCGGCTTCCTGCCCCGCCGGAAGTCCGGGTCCAGCGTCCGGGCGGTAATGTCCTCACAGGAAAACGTCTCGGCCACCGCGGGGTCAAGCTGGAATCTGCGCTTGTTGCTGGAGAAATACAGAACCCCGTCGGGGCGCAGTCGTCGCATGGCATCCGCGAGCAATCCCGCGTGATCCCGCTGCAGGTCAAAGGCATCCTCGAGCCGCTTCGAATTGGAGAACGAGGGCGGATCGAGGAGTATCAGGTCGAAGGATTCACCGTCGCGCGCCAGCCAGCCGCGGACATCGTCGCGAACCAGGCGATGGCGGGTCTCCGCCAGGCCGTTGCGCGCCAGGTTATTGCGCAGCCAGTCGAGGTAGGTATTGGACAGGTCGACGCTGGTGGTCGAGCGCGCCCCGCCGAGCGCGGCGTGCACGGTGGCCGACCCGGTATAGCAGAACAGGTTCAGGAAGTCCTTCCCCCGCGCCTCCACGGCGAGACGCCGGCGCAGTGGCCGGTGATCCAGGAACAGCCCCGTGTCGAGGTAATCCCGCAGGTTGACCAGCAGCGCGGCGTCACCCTCCCTGACTGCGAGGAGGTGCTCGCTGCTGTCCCGGCGCGTGTACTGGGCGCTGCCGCGCTGGCGCTGGCGCTGCTTGAGCACGATGCGGGTCGCCGGAACGTCCAGCGCCACCGGTATTGCCTGCAGTACCTCCTGCAGGCGCAGACTTGCGGCGGCGGGATCAATGCCGGACGGGGCACTGTACTCCGCGACATGCACCCAGTCGGCATAGATGTCCACGGCCACGGCATACTCGGGCATGTCGGCATCGTACAGGCGATAGCACTCGATGCCGTTGCGCTTCACCCAGCTGGAAAGGTGGCGCCGGTTCTTGCGCAGTCGATTGGCGAACATGGTCGCGCCGTCGCTGAGTTCGGCCTGCGCCCCGGGGCCGGGTGCCGGAGCGGCGGTGTCACGCCCTGCCGCCTGCGGAGGCAGGTCCCGCAGGCGATTGTCGGTCATGGCAAACAGCAGCAGGGTCGACTTCAGCGCGCCGTGATAGAGGGCATACTGGCGATGACTGCGCAGGCCGATGGCCCGGCCCAGCTCG
>JAWLGG010000209.1:0-5658 GCA_041685155.1 Chromatocurvus sp. | reverse complement strand
GTCGGCCGATGCTCGTGGCTGTCGCGTTTGTAAGCCTTGCCAGTGTTACTGCGGGGGCTCAGACCGCAGGGCCACTTGAGGAAGTTGTCGTCACGGCTCAGAAGCGAGAGCAGTCCCTGATGTCGGTCGGCCTTGCGGTAAGCGTGGCTGACGAAACAGAGATTCGCGATCGACGGATCAATACGGTGACGGACATTTCACTGTTTACTCCCAATGCCGCGGTCAAAGAGTTCATACCGGGGCTGATGCCTATCATCACTATTCGCGGGGTGGGCCTGAATGACTTTA
The DNA here is from genome assembly GCA_041685155.1 of Chromatocurvus sp. Classification (GTDB taxonomy): domain Bacteria; phylum Pseudomonadota; class Gammaproteobacteria; order Pseudomonadales; family Halieaceae; genus Chromatocurvus. The sequence continues at coordinate 5,370 of JAWLGG010000209.1, read as the reverse complement.
ACGCGGCTAACAATCCGGCCACCGGCGTGTACATAGATGAGGTGTCGCTCAGCTCTCTGGCACTACTGAGTTCGGACTTCTTTGACCTGGCCCAGATGGAGGTGCTCAAGGGGCCTCAGGGCACGGTCTATGGCCGGAATGCGACGGCGGGTGCATTGAATGTGATGACTGCCAGGCCGGATTTTTCCGGGCTGAGCGGGCGACTATCGGGTGGCATAGGCAACTACTCCAGCCGCGAGCTTGAGGGGATGATTAACGTCCCGGCAAGTGACACGCTGGCGTTTCGGTTCGCCGGCAAGCTGATTCGCCAGGACGAGGGTTTCTGGGATAACTCGCTGACCGGGAGTGATGTGGGTGAGCGCGATGTGGCAATGGGGCGGGCCTGGGCGACCTGGCGGGCGTCGGATCGCACCGAGGTGTCATTGAAGCTCGAAGCACAGACCGCGGACTCGGAGCTTGGTTCGCCGGAGTTTTTCGGGCTGCTGCCCACCGCCGGCGAGTCCGACTGTCCGGGAAGTCCAGGATGCAGCAACCTGCTCGGCTATAGCGATACCGATGGCGACCCCTTCCGCGGCGCCTGGTCTGTCGATCCGGGCTACGAGATGGATCAGACAACAACCATGCTGTTGATTGACCATGAACTGTCATTCGCGACCTTGCGCTCCGTGACTGCATTTATCGACTTTGACCGCAGCTATGGCTCGGATGTCGATGCAAGCCCCGCGCGTATCACGGACTTTATCAACGAAGATGAGGTGCAGCAGTTCTCCCAGGAATTTCGTCTCGAGGGAGGGGACGCTAACCTCGTCTGGCAGCTCGGTCTTTTCTATTCTCAGGATGAAATCCTGACCACCTATGCCGGCGAGTTGCAGGACCTGCTCAACACCACAACGTTTTCGTCCGCTGACCTTGAGGTCGAAACGCTATCGCTCTTCGCCAACGGCGAGTATGCGCTGTCGGATACTCTGACTCTCATAGGCGGTCTGCGGGTGAGTGAGGAGGATAGATCCAATGTCGGCTTTACCCGGGATCTGGTTTCCTCGCCGCCTGCGAGTTTTCTTACCATGGCGCCCTTCGGCACGCCACCGATCACCCTGGCAGGTATTGATGACGAGATCTCGGATACGAGTGTCGACTGGCGGATCGGCCTTAACTGGCAGTTCAGCGACGACGGCATGTTGTTTGTGAGTGCGGCGCAAGGCACCAAGAGTGGCGGATTCTTTACCGGCGTAGCGACATTGCCCGAGCAGCTGCAGCCTTATGATCCGGAGGATCTACTGGCCCTGGAGCTGGGGATAAAGGGGCAGGTGAACGATCTTGGCCTGCGTTACGAGGCCAGTGTCTTCTACTACGACTACAACGACGTGCAATCCTACATTCGGGACAACTCCGGCGCGATCGGGACTCAGCGCCTCGGAAATATCTCCGGTGCAGAGATCTACGGTGCCGATTTTCAGGTCGGCTGGTATCCGCAATCGCTGGACGGGTTTTCGGCAACCCTGGGCGGAGGCATTCTGGACACGGAACTGGAGAGTTTTGCCGGGCCGGAGGGGACCGTGCCTGCCGGCAATGAGCTGCCCGATGCACCGGAGACGTCCTTCAGTATTGACCTTCGCTATCGTGCAGACCTCACCGGTGATCATGCCGTGGAGCTGGCCCTTGACTCACGCTACCAGGCTGACGTCTTCCGCGATTCCCTGAACGATCCACTGCTTCAGGCAGACAGTTTTACCGTGACCAATGCGCGAATTACCTGGTATGCGGGTGCGAGTCTGGAGTTTTCGCTCTGGGGCAAGAACCTCGGCGACGAGGAATATGTGGTGCAAGGCGTTAACCAGCTCGCCTTCGGCAATGGATTCCGGGTCTACGGCCCGCCGAGAACCTATGGCCTGTCGGTTATCAAGTATTTTGAATAAAGCAAGGGAGGCTGACGTGCAGATACAGGGGCACTGCGCCGGGGAATTCTCCGCGCTGAGGGATGCCTTCGAAAAACTGTTTGCGCAGCACGGAGACATCGGCGCGGGGCTCGCGGTTGTCATCGATGGCGAGCCGCTGGTGGATCTCTGGGGCGGCCTGCGGGATCGTCAGGCGAGCGCACCCTGGGAGCCTGCGACGGTGACCAACGTCTGGTCGACGACCAAGGGTGTGACCGCGGCCTGCATTGCGATGTTGGTGTCGCGCGGGCAGATAGCCTACGACAGCCCCGTCAGCTTTTACTGGCCTGAATTCGCGACTGCGGGAAAGGCGGAGGTAACGGTCGCCCATTTGCTGTCCCATCAGGCAGGCCTCTGTGGTTTTCGACGGGCTGTCGACGTTGGCACGCTTTATGACAGCGCGGCGGCCGCCGCTGAACTTGCCACCCAGGAGCCCTTCTGGCCGCTGGGCGAGGGCAGTGGCTACCACGCGATCAGCGTCGGCTTTTTGCTGGATGAACTGGTCCGGCGGGTGGATGGTCGTGATCTGAAGCGCTTTGTGGCAGAAGAGCTACAGGCTGGCTGCGGTCTGAATATTACAATGGGCCTGCCGGCAGACCAGAATGACAGGGCCTCGACGTTGTACGCGCCTGCTCTGGATGAAGGAGGTTCTGCGGCCGTGGTGCCGGATCTGGATGCTATTCAGATAGCCGCTCTGGCCAACCCGGTCATGGAACCCACGCTGCCAAACACACCCGGATGGCGTGAAGCCTGTATTCCCTCCGCCAATGGTTTTGCCGACGCCCGTTCACTGGCGACTCTATATGCGGCACTGGCCAGTGACGGACGGGTGGCAGATCGAGAACTGGTCGATAGTGCCACGCAAACGGCGATGCGCGAGGTGCAGTGCTCGGGCGTTGATCGTGTGCTTGGTTTGGAGACGCGCTGGGGCTGCGGTTTTTTGATCAACAGCCTGGGCCTGTATGGCCCGAATCCGGAGGCCTTCGGTCATTCCGGCTGGGGAGGCTCCTTTGCTTTCGCTGACCCGAAGCATGGTCTGGGTTGCGCCTACGTGATGAACCAGATGGGCAATGATCTGGTGGGTGACCCGAGAGCGGTGAGTATTGTGAATACGCTTTACGCTATCCTCAACGACAAGGCCCCAGGGCTGGGCAACACATGAGCCGGGCGAATCGACAGGTACACAGCGCATGAGCAGCACTTCAGCTTCAGCGCCCGCCGCGCAGTGGAACAGCATCCATGGCGATATGCGCAACTCCGACCTCGTTAGCGTGCCGCTTGGCACGCAGTATGATGTTGTCGGGCGGGTGCTGGAAGGAGCCGCAGTGCTATTCGGGCCCGCGGTGGATGCCAGCGGCAACCTTTATGTCTGCAGCGGGAGAGGTACGGGCTACAGTCATCTGCACAGTTTTGATGCCGCAGGGAATCTGCGTTGGGAGTGTCCTATTGCCGATGACGGTAATGATGTTCTCGGAGCCCGTGTCTGTCCGTTTGCCCCATTATTGACTGACGATGGCGGCGTTGTGGTTGCCGATGAGCGGGCGTTTTTTTGCTATGAGTCTGACGGAACGCTACGCTGGCGTCGACCTCTGGCTCCCTTCGGCATACACGCGGGATTTCCCTCGGCCGTGCTTTCCTCTCGGGGGTTCGTGGGCGGAGTGTCCCTTGAGGGTGTTGTCTTGTTTCTGGATCCCGCAACCGGTGAACCAGCCTACGCTCCCCTGAAATTGCCGGTCGGCGAGGCCCCGGCCGCTATTGCGGCGCCCCCGGGGATCTGGTCAGGCATGATGGATGCGTCGGTTGCGCAGACACTGTTTCCCGCATTTTTTGGAACGGGTTTTCCGGTGACCAACTCGCCCGCTGTGTCTGAGGTAACCGGATTGATTTACATCACCGGCGCGGCGCAGGAGCCTGGCAAGACGCAACTGTTCGGCATTCGCGAAGATGGTGGAGCACTCAGCCTTGAGCTGAACACAACATTTGATGGGTTCTGCTCGGTCACGCCAAGTGTGTCAGCGGATGGTGCGACGGTATACACGGGTAATCATAAGGGGCTGATTCTTGCTTTCGATGCTCGGATGGGCGCCTTGCGATGGCAATATTCCCCCGCCGCGACCGCAGCCTCACCTACAATTGGCCCCGATGGAACGGTGTATTCCGGAAGTACCGTTTCACCCACGGGTAATTCTCAGCTCAGTGCGGTCGATCACGCGTCGGGTCGGGCGCGCTGGTGTCGCGACTATGATGAGCTCGCAGCGAAGCTGCTACCCGAACGTCCGGTACTCGACGGACTATTTCCTGACCCGCATCCTCATGCGTCAGTCAACAGTGTACAGACCGTGGGAGAGACCTCTCTGCTCGTGGTGTTGACCCTCGGCTATACTTTTGCGCCGCCGGGTCACGCCCCGATGACGCAGCCCCATCGCTCGGTGCTTGCAAGCATAGACACCGGCAGTGGCGAACTGAAGGGGTATACCGCGCTACCCGACAGTAGCGAAGCCGCCATTGTGGTGGCTGCGAATGGCACTGTGTATACCCCGCATGCCGCGCTGACCAGCTCGGTGTTTTTTGTGATTAACGAGCACCTGCCGCCGGCGTACCGCACGCCCCTGGTGCCGGTTGGCGGTGTGACCGCTCTTATGCCGACGGCGTTTTTATAGCCCAAGATAGTGGTTGCTCAGTGCAAGCGCTGTCGTCGCTACGCGTGGGTTGATTGCCTGAAACCGAGATTGGCGCGCGTTGCGTACCGTATCCGCAGGGCTCGCGGGCACTGACGACGCCACGCTCGGAGCGGACTGCCGCGGGAACTCGTCGCCCGCATCTTGCAGCAGCGCCTCGCGCCACCTGTGAATCAGCTCGGCGTTGAGAGCACGACGCAGGGTAACACGCGCGATAAATTATCCGGGAAGCTCACACTCGGCCAGGACCTGCTCCTTGAAGGCGCGCGACTGTTTGCGTCGGGGTTTTATGATCCTCGGGGTTGCTGCACTGTGCGCCATGACAGGGGTCCACTGCAGGCCAGGTGGACACCGAAATCAAGCAACAGGGCGACAATTGGTAGACGGGTTTTCCGGACACATACTTCGGTTGGGTAGGGATCGCTAATAGTCATTCGCCGCCAGATTACGGAGCGCCGCATCAGTCGCCCAGCAATCCCTGTCACCCATCACGCAGCAGCCGATTCTTCCTCTTTTTCGACCTGCTCCGCGTCTTCCGGCGCTGTCTCAGCCACCTTCGCCTCCAACTCCGCCACCTTCCGCCGCAGTTCCGCGTTCTCTTTCCGGGTTTCCTTCAGCGACTTCTGCAGCGCGTCGGATTCCTTCGTCTTCTCCGCCAACTTCTTCTTACCCGCATCCAGGTTCTTCTTCATGCGCACCGGATCGAACTGGGTCAGCGTCTTGTTTTCTTCCCGCACCGCCGCCAGATCTTTCTGCAG
>JAWLGG010000208.1:0-5669 GCA_041685155.1 Chromatocurvus sp. | reverse complement strand
CTGCTTTCTTCGCCTACTGAACATTTCTGCGGTGTTTCGCTTTTGCTGAATTCAATGTTTGTCATTAGGTTGGCGACTGCGGTTAGATTTAAGTGGTCCGTCAAAGTGCAGTAATGTGGATGTTGAAATTAAGGACCCGGGCTTAAGTTCACGCGGCAGGGAGGCTGCGATGAAAACAACCGACTACTTCAAAGAGAGAAGTCGTCGCCCTGATCGCTCGAACATTCGCGCTGAATGGATCCAGCGCGTTGTTGATGTTCCTCTGCGCGAGAAATTTCAGAGTGACGGTCGAATTCAAAGATGGGCTAGAATGGAGGAGGCGGGTGGTCGATACCTTCGCGTTGTACTTTTGCCCGACGGCACGACCGTACACAATGCCTTCTTTGATCGAGGGTTCAAGTGATGAAAGTCAGCTACTTCACCGATACAGACACGCTGTACATTGAGTTCAGCGCAAGCGATACCGTCGAGACGCGCGACCTCGACGAGAATACGCTCCTTGATATTGATGCCAGGGGCAACGTCTGCGCAATTACAGTTGAGCATGCGAGTGACCGTGCCGACATGAGCAAACTCGAGGTTGAGGGGATTGCCGCCTGACCGGACTTGGCAGGCTATCAGCCGCCCCGCTTGGATGATGCGATCACAGGTGCCGTGATCAGACTTCTGGTTTTCGCGTATGGCGAAATACCCATATTATCTGCTATCCTTTTCCTGTAAATGAACCGAGTTTCGAGTGGGATCCTGTAAAGAATCGTGAAAATGTGCGTAAACATGGGGTTACGTTCTACGAAGCCCAATCTGCGTTTCTTGATTCAAAACGTGTGATTGCCGAAGACCTGGAGTATAGCCACAAGGAAGCGCGGTATTACTGCTTCGGTTCGAACGAGGGAGCGACGGGAATTCTCACCGTTCGGTTCACACTCAGTTCGGGTCGCATCGGAATCATCGGTGCCGGTTACTGGCACAAGGGTAAGAAGATTTATGAACAAACGAACACAGTATAGCGATGAAACCATCGGCGAAATCAGACTGGTGCCTGATTTTCTTCCGTCTCCGGAGGAACTGGCGCTGAAGAAGGAGCAAACCAAGGTCACTATTGCGCTGAGCACTGAGAGCGTGGCTTTTTTCAAGGAAGCGGCAAGAAAGAACCACACGCAGTACCAGAAAATGATCAGGCAATTGCTTGATGAGTACGTTTCGCAACAGAAGCGGCGTTAACAGATCGGCGAAGGCAATCGTCGTTTCTGGTCTTTCTGACTTTAACAGACTTGTGGTGCGGGGATTGCCGCGTAACCGGAAAACGTGGCGGCTGATTCAGGAGCGGCGGCCTCCCTACTTCACAACCTGTCTTGCTGTGTTATTCCTTCACCGGCTTTTGAGCAGATCCGGATACCGCGCGGCATAAAGCCGCCCCGCCATGCTCGCGAACTCCAGTGACAGGTGGTGTCGGTCGAGGAACGCAGGGGTCCCGTCCTCCGCCTGTATAGCGCAGGTCTGCAGTTGCCGGTCGCGACACAGCAGGTCGATCCGATCCACAAAGTGATCCGTGAGCGCCATGAGGTCGCGATACAGGGGCTGCGTTTCCGGGGTGACGGCGAAGTAGGTCACGTTCGCCGGGTCGCGGCAGGCAGCAGTGGTTCGGGCGGCGTTGGTTAGGCGCCAGCAATCGGTCCGGGTGTTGATATAGCCCCCGATAGTGATGACTGGCAAGGCCGGATTGCGCGCCTTGAGCTTACTCAGTATGTTGATGAAGGGCGCCTTGTTGGCATGAAACGGTTTGTTCGCTGCGTACACCACCACGTCGAGTGATGCCATGACATCAGCGGAGAGCAGGGCCGCCATCCGACCTTTGCAGTCATCGGTCACAGCCACCCCCTCGGCGCCAGGTCCGGGCAGGTGTTGGTGGTGCCAAAGCGGATCAGGTTGACCTCATCGCCGCCATAACCGGCGTGTATGAAGTTGAAGCCGTCGGGCTCGTGTGAGTTGCCGATGACAAGCACCTGCAGCGGCTTCTGCCTGTCGCAGGCCGGGTGCGTGTCCAATTCGTTTATGGGGCAGGCAGCTCGTATGTGGGTATATCGCCGCTGTTTGCCGGCTTCGACGGCCTCCGCCGCCAGCACCACATCCGGTTCGCGCCACGACCAGCCATCCCCCAGCCAGGCGCTCAGCGGCAGCAGCGCGACAAGCATGAGACTGGCAAGTATCGTCGCGACAGGACGACGGTACAGAGGCAACCCCGACGCCTGTGCGGTGCTGGCAGTATCCGTGCCTGTGGCGTTCCCGGCGGGGCCTGCGACGGCGGTGTCCCGCCGGTAGAAGCGCCGCTCCACGCCGTAGTGCAGCAGTACCGTACCGGCTACCGTCGCCAGTGCCAGGAGGGCCTGCGCCGCCGCCGTGGGTTCCTGCCCCGTCTCATAGCGGTACAGCGCGACGATCGGCCAGTGCACCAGATACATGGCGTAGGACGCGCGACCTATTCACAGGCTCATCGGGTTGTCCAGCAGTCGTGCCAGTATGCCGGGCCTTTTGTCGCTCGAAATGCCGCGCTCCCTGCTGCCGGCGAGCAGGACCAGCGCCGCACCGGTTGATGGTATGAGCACTGCCCAGCCCGGAAAGTCGGTTTTCGCATCAAAGCCGAACACGGCAATCAGCACCAGCGAGAGACCGGTGGCAAGGACGCCCGCATGGCCATGACGCGCGTGCAGCAGCTGCTGCGCCATTGCCGAACCGGCAAGGGGAATCACCAGCGCCCCGAGCGCAAACTGGAATACCCGGAACGGAAGCAGGTAGAAAGCGCCAGCGGCATCTACCGCGGTATAGGCGACACACAGCAATGCACCCGGAACGGCGATGCACAGCATGGGCAGGGCAAGCCCGCGGGGGCCGCGCCAGGCGAGCAGCCCGACGATAGTCGCTGGCCAGAGCAGGTAGAACTGCTCCTCCAGGCCGAGGGACCAGGTGTGCAGCAGCGGCTTGAGTTCCGAGGCCGTGTCCCAGTAGCCCGCCTCGCTGAAAAACAGGATGTTGGAGACGCTGAACAGCGCCGCGACCGCGGAGCGCCCATAGGCGATCATGTCATAGGGATCGAGGATCGCGGCGCAGGCGAGGGTGGTGGCAAGGACCGTTGCAATCAGTGGTGGCAGCAGGCGCCGCACGCGCCGGGCGTAGAAATCCGCAAAGGAAAAGCGGCCTGCGGCGTACTGACGCTGGATGATGGACGTGATCAGGTAGCCCGAGATCACGAAAAACACGTCCACCCCGATGTAGCCGCCTGCAAAGCCCGGTACCCCGAGATGAAAAATCACCACGGCGAGTACGGCGATGGCGCGCAGGCCGTCGATGTCGGGTCGGTAGGTCATGCTGCGTCAGTCCGGCGGATAGCGCTCAAGAAAATACTCGGCCCGCGCCAGCCCCTCGGGAGAATCATCCCAGGCCCAGAAGCGATCGGTCCGCGTGCTGACTGTTGCCGGCACGCCACTGGCAATGCTGTAGCGGGGAACGGTACGGGTCACGACACTGCCCAGGCCGATCACGCTGAAAGCGCCTATCCGCACGTCCTTGAGCACGGCGGTGCGCTCGCCCAGCCAGACGTGGGGCTCGATCACGATGTCGCCGCCGGGCTGGTTGATCTGGCGGCGGCTCTCCCGGTCGAACACCGGGTGCCCGTCTGTATTGCGCAGCAGCACCTCTCTCGCCACAACGCAGCAGTCCCCCATCACGATGCCGGGGCGGGCGGTACCGCCGCGCAGTCCGGATATCCAGGTGCCCGCTCCGGTCACGGCCACGCTGTTGCCGATGGCAATGACGTCGTCGGGCTGGCGGGATCGCAGCGTGAGATCATTGAAGTCGCAATCGCGGCCGATAAAGACCGTGCCGTTATCGCCGCGCATCGCAATGGATAGCGTCCCCTGAAGATTATCGCCCAGAAAGATGCGGCAGCCGCTGACATCGCGAAAGGTGAGCGAGACGGTGCCAGTCAGCGGGCCGCGCAGGAAAACCCGGTTGCCCTGTGCCGAGCCGTTCAGCTGCAGGCCGGGTGGCGGCGCGGACGGGTCAACGGCTGCGGGATAGTCATCCGGATCGATGCTGAAATCTTCGATGAGCGAACGGGCGGTATCGAGGTTTGTCATAATAATACTCTTCCTGGATGTCAGCTCGCCGCCGCCCAAGCCCTGGATTCTCTGCCAGCCAATGGAAGCGGCGCTGTATCGCTCTGAGACAAGCATTTCTTTGGCCTTTGCCCCATCGTCGCGACGTGTAGCGTCCAATAGCTTGAAGGTCGTCACGTGCCCTCGGGGTGACCCTAAGACGACGCATTAGCCTTCTGAATCCAGGTCCCGAATGAGGGATTCAACGGAAAAGTCTTCAATGTAGTCACCAGCCGCAGCCTGCTCAGCGCCCTGTGCAAGGTGAGCGCGAAGCGCTGCCAGCTTGTGCTTGCGTTCCTCCATCGTGCGCAAAGCATCTCTGACGACTTCGCTGGCGGACCCGTAGCGACCGCTGGCTACTTCGTTTCTGATGAAAGTCTCCCAGTGCTCTCCAAGGCTGAGGCTTGTAGTGGCCATGACGTTTACTCTATTCAAAATAAACATATATGAATATAATGCTGCGAATTTTGATATGCAAGACGAGTGGCTCGTTCAAGCCGGTTCTGCGCTTCCCATTTGTTCGCTGCGGTTTGAACCGGTACGCTCCTAGCCTGACACACCAGCAATCAACCCATGCGCCACATCCTCCTGCACGGCCACATCTTCAAGAATGCCGGCTCCACACTGGACTGGTCCCTGCGGCGCTGTTTCGGGCCGGCGTTCTGCGAGCACCGTGACGATGCGGCCATGCGCAAGGCTCCGCAGCAGGCGCTCACGTCGGCGCTGGCCGACGATGCCCTGGTCGCTCTGTCCAGCCACAATCTGCCCAGCCCGCCACCGGAGATGCCCGGTCTCTGCTTTCATTCCGTTTACCTGCTGCGCGATCCCGTCGAGCGTGTCCTGTCGGTGTACGCGTTCGAGCGGGCGCAGCAGGCAGAGACGCCCGGGGCGCAGGCCGCCAGACGCATGAATCTGCAGGACTACGTCGCCTGGCGCCTGCGGGATTCGGAGCGACCGGTGATCCGCAATTTCCAGACGCGCTTTCTGGCCGGTGGAGCGGTGCGGCACAACGGCGATCCCCTGTCTGCAGGCGCTGTCGCGTCGGCGCGGCAGCGCCTCGTGGAGGGTGCGCAGGTGGGTCTGGTGGAGCGCTACGATGAGAGCATGGTGTTGCTGGAGGCGGCGCTGCATCCCGTGTTTCCGCACATTGACCTTGCCTGTGTGCCACAGAACGTTACGCGCGGCGCCGCGCGTGGCGGTGCACCGCTGCGCGAGCAGCTGGGTGCACTTTGGCAGGAGGTGGTCGCGCACAACGCGCATGATCTGGCCCTGTATTCCCTTGCCGATGAGCTGCTCGACCGCAGCATCGCCGCGATGCCCGATTTTGCGCGAAAACTGGCGCGTTATCGCGAGCGCTCTGCGGCACTGCGCGGCTAGTGCTCTTTCAAGGTGAAAATGACGTATTCAGCGCTTGCGTGGCGTTTCACAGCAAGGCGCCGTGTGCAGCCAATGGCCGTCGCCAGTGTCAAACGCGGCAACGCCGCTGTGGGACGCCACGCAAGCGCCCCCAGGGTGGGT